>JAZUKG010000094.1:0-6522 GCA_045643145.1 Lachnospiraceae bacterium
CAGACTTTCAAATATTGTAGGTGTAGATAGCGTTGGCTGGCGGTATGATCCAATATTTGTAGATGACAAGCATTCAGTAGAATGGCATATATCAGAATTTGAACATATGGCAAAGAAACTGGCTGGTTTCACAAAGACCTGCGTTATCAGTTTTATAGATATTTATAAGAAGGTGGAGAGGAACTTTCCACAGGCAAGAGAAGTATCGAAAAAAGATAGAATTACTATGGGTAAGGCTTTTATAGATATTGCTGAAAAATATGGAATGACAATAAGACCTTGTGCAGAAGGAAATGATCTAGCTGAATATGGTGCGGACTGCTCTGGGTGTATGACAGTGAAGACTTTTGAGACAGCACTTCATCAGAGGCTTGATGTTCCTAAAAGGAAGAATAATCAAAGAAATGGTGAGTGTGCATGCTTACTTGGTGTAGATATAGGAGCTTATGATACATGTGGTCATTTGTGTAAATACTGTTATGCAAATGCAGATGTAGCTCTTGTGAAAAGGAATATGAAGTGTCATGATCCTAAATCGCCATTCTTGCTAGGTGGTAATCAGCCAGGAGATGTAATTCATGAAGCAGTACAGAAGAGCTGGATTGATAGGCAGATGCGATTGGAATTGTAAGAACCCTTCTGTCGTAGTAAAGCACGTAGTAACAGACGGAAGAAAAAAGGATAGCAATTTCCAGTTTCGTACTATATAATTTTAATTTGTTTTTATTAATGGTCGATGGAGGAGAAGAAAAATGAACCAAAAAGGCAAGCTGGTTTTTATTGTCCTTGCAGCCGCGGGGCTTGCGACGGTGTTATATATTGTATTACATGAATTCGGACATTTGATTGTAATGCTTTCTGCCGGGGAAACTATTGACGATTTTAGTATACTGGGCGCGCATGTCAGCGGGCACGGCGGAGAGTATACGAATATCTCAGATTTGTGGCTTCATGCAAATGGAGCATTATTTCCGCTGATTGCGGTGTTCATTTATTTGACTTTCTACAGGAGAGAACTAAATAAGACATTCTACAGAGTTTTTTCCATTTTTAATGGCATAATTGCGATTTGTCCGTTACTTGCATGGGTGTTTATTCCGTTTGCTTTCATAAACGGCAAAGCGCCGGTTGGTGACGATGTTACGCAGTTTCTTTTAAACTTTTCCCAAATCGGTAGTCCGCTTATTGTCAGTGTCGTGGCAGCCTTACTGATTAGCATTGGTGTGGCACTGGTGATAAGGAAAGGTGTGTTGAAAAACTACATTTTAGTGATTAAAGAACTGAGTAAAAATGAATAATAAATTCTAAATTTTGAGTGATAACAAATTGTTACACCGGTATCAGTAGTTACAATAATATTACTGATTACAAGTTTAATTATTTCGAATAGTAAAAATTGAGTTTATAAAAGAGCAGTAATTTTTAATAATATGTATTATGAAGAAGGTATAAGTAATATGATGGGTGAGATAAGATACATAAAAACATCGGAAAATGATATTGAGCTTCTGATGCAAGTCAGGTTTGAAATGCTTCGAGAAGTGAATGGTTTGTCAGAGGAATATGTGTATGATGAAACACTGGTAGCTGAAAGTAGAAAATACTTTGAAAATGGTAATCAGACAACAGTATTAGCTCTTGATGATGAGACAGTGGTGGGATGTGCTAGTCTGTCATATATCTGGATTATGCCTACATTTGACCACCCGACCGGAATTAGGGCGCATCTGATGAACGTATATACAAAATTAAATTATAGAAGAAAAGGTATTTCGAAGAGAATGGTTGAAATGCTAATTGATGAAGCAAAAGAAAAAGGTGTTACAGAAATTAGTTTGGATGCAACAGAAATAGGAAGACCTTTATATAAGGCACTGGGATTTGAAAACAATTGTGCCGGAATGGTACTGGAATTAAAATAATATGGAAAGATTAGATATTGTAGATGAATATGGAAATCCTACCGGTGAAACAGTAGAACGAACACATGCTCATGCCAATGGTGTCAGACATAGAACTGCGCATATCTGGATTGCCAGAAAAGTCAGGGATAAGTGGCAGGTGCTACTCCAAAAACGTGCAATGACCAAGGATTCCTTTCCCGGAAGATATGATACATCGTCGGCTGGTCATATACAGGCTGGGGATGAACCGCTGGAGTCAGCAATCAGAGAGCTGGCAGAAGAACTGGGGATCGCAGCGAGTCCAAAACAGCTGGAGTTTGCAGGTACATTCAGAATACAATATGAAACCACTTTTTTTAACAAAGCATTTATAGATGATGAGGTCGCATTTGTATATTTGTATTTGGACATAGTTGATATCAATGAAATCACAGTTCAGGAAGAAGAGTTGGAATGTGTAGAGTGGTTTGATCTGGAAGAAACCTATCAGGAGTGTCTGGTAGATAATCCAAAGTATTGTGTTCCCGTAAAAGGACTGGAAATCATCAGAGAGCATTTGAAATAATAGTAGCATCAAGACCTATCAAAAAAGTAGGCGATATGATAAAATGAAAAACAGATTAAGTTTGATTTGACAGGAGGATATAAAAGTGGAACACATTTCAAGAGAAGATGCATTGGCATTGTTAAAGAAATATAATCAGGATCCGTTTCATTTACAGCATGCATATACGGTAGAAGCGGTTATGAAATGGTATGCCAAAGAACTGGGATATGAAAGTGATGAGCAGTACTGGGGAATTGTCGGTTTACTGCATGATATTGACTTTGAACTTTATCCGGATGAACACTGCTTAAAGGCTCCGGAGCTTTTAAAAGAGGGCGGCGTTTCGGATGATATCATTCATGCGGTATGTTCACATGGATATGGAATTACAGTTGGCTGCGGACAGACAATTGATGTGGAGCCAATCCATGAAATGGAAAAGGTGTTATTTGCTGCAGATGAACTGACCGGTCTGGTATGGGCAGCGGCGCTAATGAGACCATCAAAAAGTACCAAGGATATGGAATTAAAGTCATTAAAGAAAAAATATAAGAGCAAAGGATTTGCAGCAGGCTGTTCGAGAGAAGTGATTGAACGAGGAGCAAACCAGCTGGGATGGGAACTGGAAAAATTGCTCGAAATGACATTGGCTGCTATGCAGGCGACAGAAGATGATGTGAATGAACAAATTTCAGAATAGGTGCGAGAATAGATGTTAGATATTGATATTACATATGAAGAGATATGTAAATGGGATAAATCAGATTATTTGTGGATAGATATCAGAGACAAAGAAACTACTTCCTATGGTGGTATTCCGGAGGCAGTCTGGATTTCGGTAACTGATATTTCAGAAAAAAAGGTTGATCTGTCCAAGGATAAAAAATTAGTTTTATATTGTATGCGTGGCATTATCAGCGAAGAGTATGCACAAATCCTCAGAGAAGACGGATATGAAGCATATTCTCTGCAGGGCGGATATTATAAATATCTGGCCAAAGTAATGATGGAAGATATGGAGCATGATAAAGAAAAAGCGGAGCAGATTGAGCTGAGCATTCGAAAGAAATTTCATAAAACTCTGTTTTCCAGATTTGCTAAAGCAATCAATGAATATGAGCTGGTAAAAGAGCATGATCATATTGCGGTTTGTATTTCGGGTGGTAAAGACTCGATGCTCATGGCCAAGCTTTTTCAGGAATTGAAAAGGCACAATAAATTTGAATTTGATCTGACATTTTTGGTCATGGATCCGGGATACAGTATGGAAAACAGACGCATTATCGAACAGAATGCCAGACTTATGAATATTCCGATTACTATATTTGAGTCTGAGATTTTCAATACTGTGGATACGGTTGATAAGTCACCATGTTATTTATGTGCCAGAATGAGAAGAGGTCACTTGTATAAAAAAGCACAGGAGCTGGGCTGTAATAAAATTGCGCTGGGACATCATTATGATGATGTAATCGAGACAATTCTGATGGGAATGCTTTACGGAGCGCAGATGCAGACCATGATGCCAAAGCTTCATAGTACCAACTTTGAGGGAATGGAGCTGATCAGACCTTTGTATTTGATTCGTGAAGAAGATATCAAACATTGGCGTGACTATAATGAACTGCATTTTTTGCAGTGTGCATGCCATTTTACAGATACCTGTTCCAGCTGCAGAGATGATGGTACCAGCAATTCCAAAAGACTGGAAATCAAGAAACTGATTGCAGAGTTAAAACAGGTCAATCCATTTGTAGAAGCAAACATTTTCAGAAGCGTGGAAAATGTAAATTTAAGTACGGTAATCGCATATAAAGAAAATGGCGTAAGACATCATTTCCTGGAAAAATACGATGAGAAAGGATAGGGTTTGACACACTGTATTTCTGTGATTTATTATGAATATAAATAAGTATATCGTATTTGTTGGGGAAATGTATGAAGAGAAAGAATATCAAGAAAATATATAAAAGAATTACAGCTATGATAAGTTCGCTTGTCATAGCTTTTTGTGCCTTTAGTGCAGGAAATGTAGTGAGTCTGGCAGGTGAAAACGGAGGCGAAATAAAGGCGCCTGTTTACACATTAGTACAGGATATTAATTACAATGAGAGCTCTTTGGAAGTAAACAATCCGGAGAGAGGCTGGTATCATGTTCAGCATGTAAATTTATATCCGGAGAATAATTCTGCGGTAAAACTGCATTCACCCGGCAGCAGCTTTGCACCGATAGCAAAAGAATACAGTTTAGTGCATTTACTGGTAGATTTATCTGAGTTTTCGAAAGGATATAACCAAACCGCAGATATAGAACTTACTCAAAATGCATTGGATACTCTGGATGGATATCTGACGGCAATCAAAGCAGCCGGCAAAACAGCGATTGTTCGTTTCGCTTATGATAAAAATTATGAAGGGAAAGCAGAGAATTATAATAAAGAACCTTCCATGGATATGATATTAAGACATATCGAACAGGTGGGAGGTGTATTGAGTGCGCATGCAGAAACAGTCAGCTGTGTTGAGTGTGGAATGTTTGGACCATGGGGAGAAATGCATACCAGTAATATGCTCGCTAAAGAAAACAGAAAACAGAGTCTGACACTGGTAATAAATAAATGGTTAGAGGTGCTTCCGACAGAGATTACAGTTAATGTCAGACAGCCTGAGTTCTATACTATTTGGTCTGATCAAAGCATTGGAGAAATCGATCAAAATATAACCGAAAAGGGTCAGCAGGAATACAGAGTCGGAGTATACAATGACGGATACCTGGGAAGTAAGAGTGATTTAGGAACCTTTAGAAATAGGGAAAAGGAAGTAGCATGGCTGAGTAATCAGGCAAAGCATACCCTCTACGGCGGTGAGGTATGTGCTTGGCAGGGTAGTGAAGATCCGGGCAATACTGTGATGGATATAGCCGGTGAAGGTTTTTTGACACATACTGCATATTTGAACTGGGCATGGAATCTTGATGTCATCAAGGGCTGGGGAAATCAGACATATACAGGAAGTGATCCGGTTTATAACGGGAAAAGCGGATTGGTCTATGTATCAAATCATCTGGGCTATCGTTTTGTTTTAAGAGAAGCTCAGATTACAGATTCTGTATTTCAGGGTGACAATTTAGAATTAAAACTAAAGGTATCCAATGTTGGATTCGGTAATATGGTGAAACCGAAAAGGGTAACTATTTTGACGGAAAACGCAGAAGGTGTAATCGAGGAATATCCGGTGGATGTTGATATCACAACCTGGGACAGTGGTGAGGATACTTTGGCACAAGTATCGGTACCGATAGCAGAGGAATGTGCACCGGGAGAATATAAAGTATATCTTCGAATGTCGCAGGATGGGAATTTAGCGCAGGATAATAATTATCTGTGTGTTAAATTTGCAAATGAAGATTATGAGGATCAGCCTATTTACAACCGGGTGTATGGGGCAAACTATGTGGGTGTATTTACAGTCACTGCGCCTATTTTGCCAAGTAACGAGCCAAGTGAAGTACCAAGCAACGAGCCAAGTGTAGATCCAAGTAATGTGCCGAGCGAAACACCGAGCGAAAGTCCAAACACAAAACCAAGTACAGAACCAAATACAGAATCTAGCGTCAAGCCGAGTATCTCAGCGAGCATAGCACCTAGCAACGTACCAAGTAACGCACCAAGTAACGTGCCGAGTGCAGACCCAAGTGATATACCAAGCGAAACACCGAGCGAGAGTCCAAGCACAAAACCAAGCACAAAACCAAGCACCAAGCCGAGTATCACAGCGAGCATAGCACCAAGCAACGTACCAAGTAACGTGCCGAGTGAAACACCGAGCATCAAACCGAGCGAAACAATTAGCATAGCACCAACAACAGCACCAACGGCGGTACCGACGATCAAGGCATATCGACTAAAATCGGTCAAAGTCAAGGACGGGAAACTGATTATCAAGACCAGAGCCCTGGGTAAAAAGGCAGACGGATATCAGATTCAGTATTCCTACACCAAAAATTTCAAAAAGGTGAAAACCAAAAATCTCAAGGCAAGCCAGGCAAAAACGCTTCGCCAAAAGATAAAT
>JAZUKG010000095.1:0-2744 GCA_045643145.1 Lachnospiraceae bacterium
AGGTTTTTTAACCTTTCATATCTCAGTGAACAGGCCAATGTTATGAGCATTTCAATGTATCAGGTACCGAAATAGCGGATGAAGGGTACACAAAACAAAACGTCATCGTTTTATTTATACTGGCCGTGTGTATACCCATCCTTCTATGGCAGCTAACCTCCTATATCCACCAGGATCATCTCTGTCACCAGAGGTCCTAACTTCCTTCGTCCTGCCTGCCCATAACCAGGGTGTCAGCTATGCTCCTATACAGGGTCTATGCCCCATGGACAAAATTCCTGCCGACTACTGGCTCATTCTTTGTATTTTTGATTACTGACTCGCTTCCTGTACCAGCACTGTTATCAGTGGACGTTATCTGTCACATTCTGCTTTATTCAGTGACGGTCCACTTGACCGTCTCCTACGTTGTTACTTGTTTGTTTTATGCTGCTTGCAGATATACTGCCGGTCTCTTAATGTCACTAATCATCTTTTGGGGATCATAGTCCACACCTTTTGTCAGCACGGCATAAAAGACACGAAGGAGTTTTGCTGCTACAGCCATAAGTGACTGCATCTTCTTTAACGGATTCAGTTTTCTGGTTGTGTAATACTCATGAAGTTCATGAAACTCCGGGTTCTTCGACACAAGCGACATCGCAACCTCGAAGAGCAGATATCTGAGTCTCTTTCGACCTCGTCTGCTTATTGTTGTCTCGCCCTTATGCTTGCCAGAGCTGTTTTCAACCAGTGCCAAACCTGCAAGTTTCTGCAGCTCTTTGGGGTTATCAAAGCGGCTCAAATCGCCTACTTCCGCAAGAAATCCAGACACTGTCTTGATTCCTACACCCTTAATTTTCATCAGCTTTTCAGCCATTGGAACCAGTTTTACCAACTCTTCAATCAGAGCCATAACTTCCTGAAGACGGTTGCTTCTGGACTCGTAATCCTCTAAAAGCATTCGTATCTCCATTCGTGCCGATACTGCCCCTTCTTTGCTTCCGACACTGTGCTCAGCAGCTTCTATCAGGGTCTTTGCCCTCGCTTTACCAACTGCTCTTACCTTTGCATCTCGCCAGATTTGATTCACCCCGTCGATACCCAACGTCAAGATATCTTCCGGAAGTGGTGCTACTTTAAGAATCAGCATTCCGCTCTTGGCATCCGGTTGCCCGTACACCGTCTTATATTCAGGAAAATATATATTGAACCAACGGCTTATTCTGTTTTGAATTCTGGTAAGCTCCGACTGTAACTGAAATCTCATGTTCGATGCTGTTCTGAGATCAGCATAAACGCCATCCGGCAGGTATGGAACCATGTAGCGTCCTTCCCTTACCAGCCCTGCGATGACTTTCGGATCCTTACGATCATTCTTTGTTGGATTGTTGTCGTCGAGTTCTTTTGATTTCTTCACGTGATGAGGATTCACCAAAACAGGCTTCATCTCATTGTCCTGAAGGAATTTTCCGAGATTGAACCAGTAGTGACCGGTAGGTTCCATTCCCGGAACCACCTTATCCTTACCATGTTTTTCTTTGATGTCCTGAATCCATGACTTAAATGTCACGAATCCAGCCTCATCGTTGCTAAACTGAAATGGTTTCTTTGAGTACTCAATTCCTCTATAGTCAAAAGCTCTGGCATAGTGCGTTTCACTTCCAACATCGATTCCGAGAACTAAAGTAGTTTCAGTAATGGCTTTAATTTTTGCGTTTTGTGTGTTAGACTTCATTGTAGATACCTCTCTGTTCAATAAGATTTTTACCAACTCGCCAAGTCAGTAGTCTTATTGTACTCTGAGGTATTTTCAATTTTCAATGTCCACATTTAAATTATACAGGAAGCTCCAATAATAATATTGGTTGCATCTGGCATTTCTGTTATCATAGGCAAACCTTTTTTTGCATTTAATCTATCGAGTAATGAACCTGGACCGTTAATAATACCCCAACCATCTGTTCCGCCTTTTGAAATTGTATTACTTGGAACATCAAAGCAACATCAAACTCAACATACAATGAACCGTTTGGTGCTTGTTTTCCAAATGCATTTATATCTGCTGGATTAGCAACATGAACTTTATTATCTCCAGACATCTGTACCTTTCCAGTAGAAATCATTTTATCATATTCTTCTTGTGACATCCATCGACCTACTCTTGTTGTTTCCTTGCCACCCTTTTCTTCGACTCTTACCCCTTAGGCTAAGCCAAGCTGTTTTGTACCTTTCAAAAAATGAGAATACTTCTTAAAGCAGGCACATCACTGCTTTTGATTTTACTATGAATTTTTAAGGTTGACTACTTGTTTTTTACAGTACTACGCACTTTTGTAAGCGGTAGAATAAATCCAGCAGTTTTCGGCAGTGAAAAACCAGCAGTTTTTTGAAGCCAAAATCCAGCAATCATATAAATAACTCCAAAGGATGTTTTTAATAACATCTGGAGGTGATGAAAGGATGATTGATTTGATTATGTATGCTAAAATCCAAGACCTGAAGCGACAAAAATATAAGAAAGCAAAGGTCACAAAAAAACTTAAGATTAACAGAGAGACTGTAACCAAGTATTGGGACATAACTCCGGAGGAATACGAAGCTGCCTGCAACAGACATCGAGAACGGAAGCCCGACCAATACAAAGCGCAAATCGTTGGGTGGTTGAAGGATTTTCCGGATATGTCAGCCGCTCAGATCTACGACTGGTTGAAAGAAAGAAGCCCGATGGAAACACTTGATTTTCAAAAACGTTCATTTCAGGA
>JAZUKG010000096.1:0-24735 GCA_045643145.1 Lachnospiraceae bacterium
AACAGCAATGTGATTAGAGATATTTTGAAAGAAAATGAGGAGAATGAAAATCTCCTGGTTAAGAAAATAGATTTTCTTCCGGATACAGAAGGCAATCAAACAGTGTTTGACGAAAGTGATGTGTATTATGCACCTTGGGGAATCAAGGAAACACTTCACAGAAAGGAAGGATATCAGGTAAAAAAGCTGACCATTTTTCCGGGTGAAGAACTGAGCTATCACAGACATACCAGACGTAGTGAGCACTGGTCGATTGTGGATGGAATTGCGACTATTATGATAAATGGAGGTACGAAAGAGTATCATAGAAATGACAGTATTCTGGTCCCTATGGGGCAGTTCCATCAAATCAGTAATAAAACCACCAAGGATCTGGTGGTAATTGAAGTTAGTATCGGAGAAAGTGCCGGTAGTGGTGAAAAGGATTTAGAGCTTTTACAGAAAACAGATCCTATTGTAAAGTTATTACCTGTTTATAAGGATTATCTTTGGGGCGGAAACAGACTGAAAGAAATGTTTGGCATGGATAACGGCAAAGAGATTTTGGCGGAAAGCTGGATGATGAGTGCCCACAAGGATGGCGTGTGTAAGGTGGCTTCCGGCGATGGCGGCAGAGAAATTTTATTCACCGATTATTTAGAACAAATCGGAAAAGAGGCTTTGGGATGGAAAGCCCAGCCATATGAACGGTTTCCTTTGTTGGTAAAACTGATTGATGCCAGACAGCCTTTGTCTATTCAGCTTCATCCGGATGATGCATATGCCATGCCGGTGGAAAATGACTACGGAAAAAATGAAATGTGGTATATTCTTGATGCAAAAGAGGATGCTTTTATTTATCTGGGCTTTGAAAATGACTGCAGCAAGGAAGAATGCAAACAGGCAATTGAGGACGGAACTCTGGAGAATATGCTTCATAAGGTCTATGTAAAACCTATGGATACTGTGTTTGTACCTGCAGGTACGGTGCATGCAATTGGTAGTGGTGTTTTGATTTTAGAAGTACAGCAAAGTTCGAATGCAACCTATCGTTTGTATGACTATAATCGACGAGACAGTTTGGGGAATTTACGACCACTTCATTTGGACAAGGCAATGGATAATTTGAATTGCCAGAGAGAAACAACAAATGGTGAAGCGATGGAAGAATGGCAGAAAGAAACCGGATATCAGAAAAAGGTACTTCAGCAATGCAAGTATTTTTCTGTGATGGCATATCTGGTAGAAAACGGATTGGAACTTGCATTGGATGATTCAAGTTTCCGCTCACTGGTATTTGTGGAGGGCCAAGGAACGATAGAAGTGGATGGAAAGAAACTTCCGTTTAAAGCAGGTGATAGTTTCTTTGTCCCGGCCGGAAAAAAACAGCTGTCTATTTGCGGAAAATCACATTTTGTATTAAGTCATATTTAGTTCGTGTCAGGTGAAATAAAATGAAATGGATAAAAGATAATTATCAGAATCTCTGGCAGTTTATTAAATTTGGTATTGTGGGTGTCAGTAATACACTGATTCACTATTTTACCTATTTGATTTGCATCTCACTGGGAATGCATTATATTCTTGCCAGCTCTATAGGATTTGTAATCAGTGTGACAAATTCCTATATTTGGAATAATAAATATGTATTTAAACAGGAAGAGGGCACCAAAAGAGTATGGTGGAAGGCATATATGAAAACCTTCTTATCCTATGCAGCTACCGGACTGATTTTAGAAAATGTTTTGCTGGTTGTATGGATTGATATGCTTGGAATCAATAAAACCATTGCGCCTCTTGTTACATTACTTATTACAATTCCGCTTAATTTTTTAATGAATAAGTTTTGGGCATATAAAGATAAAAAGGTATCAGGTGAAAAATGAAAAAACAAAAAGAAACGATAGAATTATTTGTTCCCGGAAGATTATGCCTTTTGGGAGAACATAGTGACTGGGCAGGACTGAATCGTGTATTAAACTCAGAAATCAGACCGGGACAGGCTATTGTTACCGGTATTGAGCAGGGGATTTATGCCACTGTTTCAAAGGATGATAAATTCATTGTAACCAGTAAAATACCTCAATACAAAGAGGAATCCTTTTGCTGTGAAATGAATTCGGAAAAGCTCAGAAAGGTTGCTTCTGAGGGGGGATTCTTTTCCTATGTAGCCGGTGTCGCATCTTATATCAATGAATGCTATCATGTGGGCGGTCTTCATATTCAGATTACCAAGATGACACTTCCGATGAAGAGCGGACTTTCTTCCAGTGCTGCTATCTGTGTTTTGGTGGCGAGAGCATTTAATCAGCTATACAGACTTCGATTAAATACAATGGGTGAAATGAACATTGCTTTTTTGGGGGAACAGCGTACTCCTTCCAGATGCGGCAGACTCGACCAGGCATGTGCATATGGTGTCAGACCGGTGCATATGACATTCGACGGCAATGAAATTAGCGTAAAGCAACTTAAGTTCCAGCAGCCTCTGTATTATGTGTTTGCAGATTTGAATTCTCACAAGGATACCGTACGTATTTTGTCGGATTTAAATAAGTGCTACCCGTTTGCACAAAGTGAGCAAGAACAAATTGTTCAGGAGGCACTCGGTAGTGACAATGAGACTTTTATTCAAAGGGCAGTGGAATATTTAGAGGAAGGCGATAATACTGCGCTGGGAAATCTGATGAAGGAATTTCAGTCCAATTTTGATCAAAAGGTGGCTCCGCAAAGTCCGCAGGAGTTAGCATCCCCTGTATTACATTCTGTATTAAGTGATGCCAAAGTGAACGAACTTACATTGGGAGCCAAGGGAGTCGGATCTCAGGGAGACGGTAGCGTGCAGTTCCTCGCAAAGGATGCAGAGAGCCAGAAAAAGCTGATCCAGTATCTGAAAAAGGAAAAGAAAATGGAGGCGTATGCGCTTACCTTAAAACCACAGCAGGCAGTAACAAAAGCAATTATTCCTGTGGCAGGGTTTGGAACCAGACTATATCCGGCAACGAAAGGAATCAAAAAGGATTTCTTTCCTATCCTGGATAAAGACGGATTGTTTAAACCGGCTATCATGGTCCTTTTGGAACAGCTCGATGCTTCCGGTATTAATGAAATTTGTTTGGTAATCGGACGAGATGAAAAGCCGATGTATGAGGCTTTGTTTGAACCACTTTCGCAGGAACACAGAGCCAAGCTTCCGGAGGATAAACTCTTTTATGAGGATTTGATTGTTCGCATCGGACAAAAAATCACCTATGTATACCAGGAAGAACGAAAAGGCTTTGGACATGCGGTTTATCAGTGCAGAGAATTTACCAAGGATGAACCGGTGCTTCTTTTACTGGGTGATATGATCTATGAATCATTTACACATGAGACCTGTATGTCACAGCTTATCAAAGCATATGAAAAGACAGGGCTTCCGGTTATCAGTATGCATGATATTCCGTTAGACGATGTGGTGCATTACGGAATTATGCACGGCCAGTGGGAAAATAAGGAACAGACCATGCTGAAGCTGGATGCGTTTTGTGAAAAGCCGGATTGTGAATATGCAAAAGAATTTTTAAATAACAGACGCAAAAATGAAAAAGATCATTATTATGCTGTATTTGGTCAATATATTTTAACCAAGGAAGTGTTTGAGGTATTGGAAAAAGACATCGAAGAGAATCATCTGGTAGGCGGAGAAATTCAGCTTACCCCTGCGCTTGACAGAGTGAGGGAGAGAATCGGCATGATTGGTCTCTTGATGCAAGGAAAGTCTTACGATTTAGGACTTCCTGAAAAATACAGAGAAACACTGGCAAACTTTGGGAAATAGGACTTTTTCTTCTCATTTGTCAGTTTTTGTGATATGATAAAAAATGTTCTTTTAATCGAAGTGAATTTAAAAGAGTAATAAAGCAGAAATGAGAGACAATATGAGCAGTGCATTTGAAAACAAAGTCTTATCGATTGTAATTCCTTGTTACAATGAAAAAGATAATATTCTGAATATTGTAAATCTGGTAAATAGTTCACCGATTCCAAATAAGGAAATCATCGTGGTGGATGATTGTTCAACTGACGGAACCAGAGAGGTTTTGGAAGCACAGATCAAGCCACTCGTCAGTCAGGTGATTTATCATGAAGAAAATGGCGGAAAAGGCGCGGCCTTAAAAACAGGATTTGCCGCAGCAACCGGAGATGTGGTGATTATTCAGGATGCTGACATGGAATATGATCCGATGGAATACCCGAGAGTTGTCGGACCGATTATGGAAGGCAAGGCCAAGGTAATATACGGATCACGATTTAAAGAGTCCAAGGCTAAAGGATATCTGGCAAACCGTCTGGCAAATAAATTTTTGACTTTGCTGTCTAATTTGTTTACAGGACAAAAGCTTACCGATATGGAAACCTGTTATAAAGCTTTTCAAAGAGAGATTATCCAAAGTGTGGATATTCAGGAAAAAAGATTTGGGTTTGAACCGGAGATTACAGCCAAGATTTCGGATATGAGAATTCGTATTCATGAGGTTCCGATTTCATACCATCCAAGAACCAACGAGGAAGGTAAAAAAATCGGCTTTAAGGATGGCCTCAGAGCCATCTATTGTATCATTCGCTATCATTAATTGAATCTTGATTCCTTTAACGGATTTGAGATAAAACTTATCCTGATGGAATACCATCAGGATTGTTTTCGGTTACAAGTAATCGAAAAAAATACACGATGATATACAATCGTGAAAAATGGAGGGATAACATGAAAAGAAAATGGTTAAACACTAAAAAAGCAGCCCTGATGGGACTGGTTCTTACACTTTCTCTTTCCGCCAGTTGTGTGGCTTTTGCAAACGAACTTGTGCTGGGCGCAGGTGTGCAGGATGCAATTGAAAGTGAAACTGCATACGATGGTACTCCGTCAAAGGTAATCGGTGCAGAAGGTTATGTCAGAGAAGGCAATCAGATTAGCCTTTACTGGAACAATCTTACTACAGATAATGTATTTGCTGTAGGTGGCAAAAATATTGAAATTGGTTATGAAATTGAAGTAAATGGCCAGATTTATAAAGAACATATGGCCAGTACAGATGATGGTCATTATTTTATAACCGGTGGTGAATTCCATGAATCCTATGCAGGAGCAGAGGCAACCAAAATGGCAGCTGCTTCTTACCGAGTACGTGGTATTTATTTCACATATGATGAGAAGACCGGCAAGGTAATGACATATAAGGTTGGAGAATGGTCAGATGCCTTTAAACTTTCAAAACCGGTGGTTGTAGCAAATCCTTCTTCTTTACAGATTGTACAGGGAACCGGCAACAATCAGAATACGATTAATTTTTCGTGGAATAAGGTTACAGGTGCTGGTAATTATACGGTTTATTTCAAACTGAGTGATAAACCGCTTCCTAAATTAACCAGTGAAAACTGGAATAATAGTTCAAAGGAATGGACTCAGGACGGAACGACTGCAGACTATAGCACATATAGAACATCTACTAGTTCCGGACACACTGTAGCTTCTTATTCCAATATCGATGAGAATATATTAAAATCAAGACCGTATATTTATGCGAGAGTCGTTGTTAATGCTGTAAATGATTACAGAAAATACAGCGTTAACTATTCAAAGAATTCTTCACCGGTTGTATCTGCAACATTAAAATCATCAGCCAATATTGCAGTGAAGCCACTTACTATTAAAGTAGAAAAAAGAGTGGACGGCGGACAGTATATCACCTGGCCAAAGGTTGCGGGAATGAAGGTGGCCATCTTCGAATATTCGGCAGCTCAGTTCCCTGCAAATTATGCATATTCTGTATATTCTGCACGTAGTGCAGCCGGCAATAGTTTGAGAGAGGAACTTAGAAAAAAAGATTCCATGAATATTTCTCTGGTTGACAGAAAGGTAAAGAAGTATGATGGAATAGATGGAACAACCGGAGAATACTATATCAGTAATTATGGTGATAACGGAGTTGCATATTTCGTAGCATATACATACAAGACAGACAAGAATGATGAAGAAAGAGCTGCAAAGACTATCTTGGGAGTGCCTTGTATTAAATACAATGATGTCAGTGCACCTTCAAATATTGTATCTGCAAAGGAATATTTAAATAAGCCAAGCGTAGAAGTAAATGTTAAGAAAACTTCGATTGGTATTAAGGTAAGCTATTCCGGCAGCGGAGTAGAAATTTATAAAAAACAGGGTAAGAAATGGATTTTGCTTGCCAGAACCACTGACAATAATTATACAGATAGCGGATTGAAAACAGGAACTACCTGTGAATACCGTGTCAGAGCATATTCTTATAACAAGAATACTCAAAAGACAGCATATAGTGAATACCAGAATGTCAGTGCAAAGACAGGAGAGGCATTAACCTTTGGTCTGAAGGCTAATATTCTTAGCAACAAAAAGGTGAAGCTCTCATGGAAAAAGGTAAAGGGTGCTTCTAAAATCGAAGTGTATCGTTCAGAGACTGATTCGGTAGATGCGTTTAACAGAGTAAAACGAAATAGTGGCGGTAACGAAACATATGGCTTTTTGAGTACCTATAGTTACAAGCTGGTTAAGAAGCTTGGTAAGGGAGCAAAGTCTTTCACAGACAAGAGTTTGAAAGCAGGGCTCAGTTATACTTATGTAGTTCGAGTTTATTACAAGAATGGCAAGGTCGAGGAAATTATTGATGATGCTGTAAACGTATATATGGATACTCCGTCAAGCGTATCAGGATTAATTATTGATAAGAGTTCCAATGCAATTAATTTCTCATGGACTGCTAACAAACTGATGAAAGCAGTTGAGTTCAAATATTACATTGTGGATGAAAAGAATGCACATATTAATCCAAATCAGAAGGAAGATGGTTATACCTATGTAAGCACTTCTTCTAATAAGCTTACCATTGGTGGTATGAAACCGGGATGCACTCTTTACTACGCACGTCGTATTTTAGGAAAAGACGGAAGATATACAAGTTGGACTACAGAATATACTTCAAGCGCAGTGCTTGGTGTCGTATCCGGAGTAAAGGCTTCTAAGCAGGCAGATGGTATTAAAATCACCTGGAACGCTGTGAGCGGAGCTGATTACTATAAGGTATACAGAACCACTAAAAAACCATATTATGATGCGCAGTATAAGGGATATGCATATACCGGAACAAGCAATATCATGAAACAGAACAATGATGATGAAGGATATGATTCTGTTGTTTGGTATACTGATTTTGATGGAATAACAGATTCTGTAGTTGGAACCACTGCAGTAGACCGCACCATCCTTGATACCGGTGTGAAGTATTATTACGCAGTATGTGCATACAAAAAGACTGCACGTACAACCGTAGAATCAGCAAGTTTATCAAAACCTGCAACAGTGACTACCAGTGCAGGTAAAGCTTCTATTAAGAAGTTAACCACCAAGAAGGGATCGGTTACTGTTTCTATCAATAAGGTTGCCGGTGCATCTTCTTATGATATTTACCGTTCAACTTCAGCAAAGGCAAATACCTTTAAGTTAGTAGCTTCAACCAAGAAGTTAGCTTATACAGATAAAAAGGTGTCTAAGGGTAAGACCTATTACTACAAGGTAGTTGCCAAGGGTAAAACACCTATTTTAGGAGCTCAGTTTGAAAGTGCAAAATCAGCTTCAAAGAAGATTAAAGTTAAATAATCAGTTTATTTGGGAGAGGAAATCCGAGGATTTCCTCTCTTTTTTTATTTACCGCGATTTTGTAATGCATTCTTAATATTTACTTAAAATACTTAATTTCCAGTTTCTTCACATTGCCAAAGCCCGGTATCTATTGTAGAATGTGACTTGGTGAAAGAAAAAGGACAAAAGACGACGGGTCGGTTCTTTATAGGATGTAAGGAGATAAGAATGAAGAACAAATTTCGAAGACAGATCATGGCCGCAGTATTAAGCTTGACACTCGCTGCCGGCAGTATTTGCCCGGGAACAGTAGTTTATGCTTCCCCAAATGAACAGGCAGAAGGAGAGGTGACAGTCTCTCAAAATGATGTAGAATTGGAGGATGCGGGTGATATTTTAGAACAGCCGCTAATGGAGGATGCAATAGAGGTATCAGATGATATTACTTGGCAGGAAAATCAGGAGGCATTTGTATTAGAGAGTAGTGCCCTGGAATATGCATATGTCCAGGAAGCATATATGGAAAATGCGGATATTCCAAATCAGGTGATGATTAAGCTTTCGGATGATATCGATATGAACAAAGTCCAGAATCCAAACCTTGTTCTGACAAGAGAAAACGGGCAGCAGATTATAGTTCCTGTGTCAGGGACAGAGGGTTGTGCTTTGTTCTTTGCAGTGAACGGATATGTTTTGGGAAATGATATTTATCATGTATACGGTCTTCAGTATGAGGACGAGCAGCAAAATAGTAATTGCCTTGAAATTGCTTCTATTCCGGGTATGGAAGAAACTGCATTTGGTGTAGGTAAAGAGATTGCAGTCTCAGATGATTATATTAAAATCAGTCCGGATACAGAGGAATTGGCCTCTGAAGGAATGGCGGATAGTGATAATCTGGAGGATAATCTGGTAGTAAATTCCGAAACAGATATGGATGCTTTGTCTTCTCAGATTTCTAATAGATTAGCGAAAGCGGATGCTTTAATGAATGCGCAGGATGAAATCTCTGCAGAACGTGCTGTGGCAGGATCAGTTGTAGTATTCCTTGATCCGGGACATGATCAGAGTCACTGCGGAGCCAGAGCAAATGGTTTGATTGAAGAAGATTTAAATTTAAGAGTAGCTCAGTATTGTAAGGAGTATCTGGAAAGTACATATACCAATGTCATTGTACATATGTCCAGAAGTACACCGGCTTGTCCGCATCCGGGTACAGATTCAGGTACGGATAACAGAAGCCGTGTAGCTGATGCACATGCAGTCGGAGCAGATTGTTATGTAGCGATTCATTTTAACTCAGCAGCTGCTTCTTCCAGAGGAGCCATGGTCTTTTATCCAAATCCAAACGGAAATGCGACTGTAAATGCACAGGGTAAATTATTGTCGACTAAAATTATTGAGCAGTTAGTTTCTTTGGGGCTTTTTAATAATGGCATTAAAATTCGTAATTCAGAATCCGGAGATCGTTTTGATGATGGTACACTTATGGATTATTATGCAGTGATTCGTGCTGCGAAGGTTGTGGGTATTCCGGGAATTATCATCGAACATGCCTTTTTGACCAATACCTCCGATGCGGCCTTTTGTCATAGCGAAGAAAATGTGAAAAAGCTGGGTATTGCAGATGCAATTGGTATCGCAAATGCCTATAATCTATCGACAGAACCATTTGAATATAAAGCTGACAAGGTGGAAGTGACGGATATTGATTCTGCAAACGGAAGCTTTAAAATTTCATTGGTCGGAGCGAGCCCGGTTGAAAGAATCGGAAGTGTCAAATTCAATGTATATCCAACCTCTGACACCTCAGCCAGCTATACGTATGAAGCAGGACTGGAAGATAAGAAAAAAGGAATTTACTCGGTTGTCGGCGGTGTGGGTAATCATGATATGACTGTCGGACAGTATAAGGCGGTTGCCTATATTTATGATGCTGCGGGCAGAAAAACCAAGGTTGGAAGTACTACCTTTACCATTGAAGCGGGAAAACTTGATTTATCGACCATTAATGTAACAGCAAAGGTAGATAAAAAGGAAACCAAAACTACCTTAACCCTTTTCAACAACCCGGGTGCAGCCAAGGTGTATTTCAAGGTATACCCAAAAGATAAAGGCTCAGGAAGCCAGAAAACCTTTGTGGCTAAAAAACAGTCAAACGGCAGCTGGGTAGCAGAAGTAGAGACAAAGAAGTTTAAAGTTTCCGGACAATACGTTGTTAATGCTTATACAAAAGATTTTTATGGGAATGCAAAAAAGGTAAAAACCCTTGAGTATACGGTATTGGGAGCAAATTTAAAGGAAATCATTGTAAAAAAGATTGACTTTAACAAGGGCAAGTTCAGAGTGGTGGCATCAAAGCTTAAGGCGGCAGCAGGGCTTAAGGATGTTAAATTTACTGTAAAGAATATGAGCGGTAAAAAGGTGACGAAAACCTACTCTATCACGAAAAAAAGCGGTGCGTATTTCAAAGATATCGATATGAAGGATTTCGGATATGCACTTGGCAAGTACCAGATTACAGTTTCTGCAACAGATAAAAATGATACCAAGACGGAAGAAACATTAATTTATAATTTCGTTTATCCAAGCACTGCAATCAGTGCAAAGCTGAATAAAGATCAGACTAAAATTACCATGACAGGTACAAATCTGGGTATTGCGGCAGCTGTGAAGGAAGTGAAGTTTGTAGTAAAGGCAGACGGAAAGTCAAAGTCCTATATTGCCAAGAAAAGTGGTCAAAGCTATAAATATACCATGAAGGTATCAGATTTTGGAGTAAGTGCGACTTACAGAGTGGATACCTACGTCAAGAACTTAAGCGGAAGTTTTGTTAAGGTGGGAGATTCTCAAAGAGTATATGTGGATGATATTGAGGGCGGTAAAATTTCCACCAAGATTAAGAGCAAAGGCAATTATCTGTATGTAGATAGTATTAGCAGTAATTCCATGGTTGATAAGGTCGAATTCAAGGTTTGGCCATTAAATTACACGAGTAATTCGTATACTTATAAAGCGACAGAAGTAGATGATGGTATTTACAGAGTGCTGGTATCGCCTAAAAAGCATGCGAATAAAAGCGGAACTTATAAATATCGTGTAGATGTAACACTGGAAAACGGAGTCAGCAAAAGACTCATGAGTGGTAAGTTTGAAATCGGTAAGGATCAGATTGATAAAGAAGAAGATCCGGCAGATGCCAGTGGATATTATACTATCACCGGTGCAAACGGTGTGACTGTAGATCAGCTGGTAGCATATTATAAAGCACATGCAAGCTACCCGAGCTATTATAAAAATTCAGATGCAACTACGATTAAAAAATTCTGTACGCTCTACTATCAGGAGTGTGCAGCAGAAAATATCAAGGTTGAGGTCGCATTTGCACAGGCTATGAAGGAAACCAACTTCCTGCGTTATACAGGAGATGTAGATATTGCTCAGTATAACTTTGCGGGAATCGGTGCAACAGGCGGCGGAGCAAAGGGCAACAGCTTTAGCAGTGTTGCAGTCGGTATTCGTGCTCAGATACAGCATCTGAAAGCATACGCAAATTACAGTCCGTTAAACAAAGCGTGTGTTGATCCGAGATTTATCTATGTACAGAGAGGAACCGCTCCTTATGTACAGTGGCTGGGAATTCCGGATAACCCATATGGAAAAGGCTGGGCAACAGCTTATAATTATGGCTCATCCATTATTCAGATGATTTCAGAAATCAAAAGCTATTAAATACAAGATATAGATGAATAAGGCTTAAAATATACTAGAAACTGATTCTGTCAAAGGGAAAAACATTGACGAAATCAGTTTCTTTTTCTATACTGTAACTAGGTATGCGTAAAAATATTTTTAATAAGAAATGAGGTTATTTTATGGGTAAAATCACAGTAGAAACATGCCATATTGAAGGCTTAAAGGTTATTACTCCAACCGTATTCGGAGACGCAAGAGGATACTTTGTAGAAACCTATAATTATAATGATTTTAAAGAAGCAGGAATTGATCAGGTATTTGTACAGGACAATCAGTCTGCGTCTAAAAAAGGGGTGTTAAGAGGACTTCATTATCAGATTGAATTTCCGCAGGACAAGCTGGTAAGAGTCATCAGAGGAGAAGTATTTGACGTAGCAGTTGACCTTCGCCCCGGTTCAGAAACTTTCGGCCAGTGGTATGGTGTGTTATTGACAGCAGAAAATAAAAAACAGTTCTTTATTCCAAAGAACTTTGCACATGGATTTATTGTTTTATCTGACTATGCAGAGTTTGCATACAAGTGTAGTGATTTTTATCATCCAAATGATGAAGGTGGTCTTCTTTGGTGCGATCCTGAGATTGGTATTGAATGGCCAATGCCGGAAGGAATGACAAAAGAGGATTTGACACTTTCTGACAAGGATACCAAATGGGGAGGAATCGCTTCTTTTGAGCGTAAATAATTCAAAAGCATATTCTGTTCTTATGTCAGTTTATGCAAAGGAAAAAGCAGAATTTTTAATAGAGAGCATTGACAGCCTTTTAGCGCAGACCTGTAAGCCGAGTGAAATTGTTATCGTTTGGGACGGACCGTTAACACCGGAGCTTACAGCTGTACTGGAAACCTATCAAAAGGAATTTTCGGCAATGTTTCGCTTTGTTAAGCTAAAGGAAAATGTAGGGCTGGGAAAAGCACTTCATAAGGGTGTTATTGCATGCAGGGAGGAAATCATTGCCCGTATGGACAGTGATGACATATCTCTTCCAAATCGTATGGAATTAGAACTTGAAATGATGGAAAAGCATCAGGCGGACATTGTGTCAGGGACTTTGACAGAGTTTAGAACAGGTTCTGATGAGGATGGACCGCGCAGATCTCTGCCGGAATATCCGGAGGATATTCTACGCTTTGCAAAGAGACGAAATCCGTTTAATCATCCTTGTGTTATGTATAAAAAAGAGTCCGTTCTAAAGGCCGGTAATTATCAGCATTTTACCGGATTTGAAGATTATGCACTTTGGGCGAATATGCTAAAGCAGGGCATGAAGGGATATAATATTCAAACACCTATTCTCAGAATGAGAACCGATCAAATGCAAAAAAGAAGAGGCGGCATTCAGTACGCGATTCATATGATGCATTTTCGTTATCACTTATACAAAATTGGTTTTAGTTCTTTGAGTGATTTTTTGATTTCGGTATCGGGACATATATTTGTCAGCTTACTGCCAAGCAGTTTGAGAACAGCTTTTTATAAAAAGGTATTAAGAAAGTAACTTCGTAAAACAGAAAGGACGCGAAATGAACCTTAAGACAGTTTTTCGCAAAGTAAAGGAAAAAGGCTTGATTGCATGCATGAAATATGCGTTCAGGAAGATATTTAAAAAGAATACAGATTCGGACATAGATGTAAAGGTGAATAGTTTTCCGGGAAAAACATATAAAGTATTACTGCTTACAAACCGTGATTCTGATAACGTGGGAGATCAGGTGATCGAAGCAACAGATATCGGATTAATTGGTGCGGTAAGTGCGAATCTGAAAAAGAATATCGAAATTCAAAGCAGAGCTGCATCTATTGTTTCACAGGCGTACTTTAGCTCAAAAAATCCGGAACATCTAAAGGCAGCAGAAACTGCGATAAAGGATTCGGATGTGGTTATTTTTGGCGGAGCACCTATGTTTAACTTTTTGTATCAGAATTTCTATGAAAGAACAGCAGTTACCTTGGAACTTTGTCAAAAATATAATAAACCGGTTCTGTTTTCAGCAGTTGGTGTGGAAGATTATTCTGATACCAATGAAAAATGTCAGAGACTGAAAAAAACATTGAATTTTGACTGCGTGAAGCAGATTACAACCAGAGATGGTATTGGCTATTTAGAGCAGTACAAGGAAAATGAAAATCTGGTCATTGATAAGGTTTCGGATCCGGCTGTTTTTTCGGACGCCGTATTTTCAAAATATACAAAGAAGAAATCTTCAAAGAAAAAAATCGGTATTTTCATTATGAGAGCCGGAGCTTTTGTGGATAACAAGATTCCGTTCACAAGATTAGAAGCGGCTAACTTTTGGGTAGAACTGATAAAAGAAATTGAAAGCAGAGGATACGATTATGAATGTCTTACCAGCGGACATTGCAGTGATGAGGCATTTATGGATTATTTAATCAGAGAATATCATCTTAAGGCTTCCAAATGTATTTTTAATATGAATACTCCGGAGCAGCTGGCATCTCGCATTTCTTCCTATGATGCGATTGTTTCCTGCAGACTTCATCCGAGTATCATCGCATTTTCTCTCAAGGTGCCGTCGCTTGGTATTGTATGGAACAATAAGGTTTCCGGTTTCTATGACAGTATCGGATATCCGCAGCGTATTGTAACGACAGATAATATCAGTGCCAAGAATGTGACTGATCGTTTGGAAGTGATTATGAAAGAAGGGGTTCAAAAGGATGAAGCCTTTTTGATGAGTGTTTATACTACATTATTTAATGGTATCAAGCGTTCTTTGAATATCACGGAACAGATAGAGGCCTTTTCTTATCAGCAGCTGACAGCAGCTATTGTTCCGCATCAAGGAACCAGCGCCAAGGAAAAGGATGAAAAAATCAAACGTAAATTCCGCAGAATATATTCTGTATACAACCAAAAATTTGATAAGAATGAGAAATTCAAGGAAGAAATCAAGAAACTAAAGGCAGAAAACAAAGAGTTAAAAGCCAGGTTAGAAAATCAGAATCAGGAATAGTTTGAGAATATATGAGTAAAATCAGAAAAATATTATTGCAATTTATCGATCATACGATAGAAGATGATATGCGAATTTATCAGATAAAGCATACGCCTATTGTCTTTAAAAAATCGTTAACAGGGCATGCACTGAAGGAGTTTGGACATTTACCGGTGGAAAGAAACAAGGTTATTTTTGATAACTATAAAGGCGCCGGCTTTGGATGTAATCCCAAATATGTCACATTGGCACTCCTTGAAAAAAAGAAAGATTTAGATATTGTCTGGATGGTAAAGAATAAAAGTCAGCATACAGATGAGTTTCCAAAGGGCGTGCGACTGGTGGAATACCATACAAAAGAAGCGTTAAAAGAGTACTTTACAGCCGGTGTATGGGTAGATAACTTTCACCTGGCTTCCTACTACAATATAGGTCTTGTGAAGCGAACCGGTCAGACCTTTATTCAGCTTTGGCACGGGTCTTTAGGAATTAAAAAGATCGAGAAAAATTGCAGCGTATTAACCAAGGTTCAGAGATGGGAATACCTGGCCAAGAAAAGTTCAAAAGATACCGATTACTGGATATCCAATTCGGATTTCGAAGACATGGTATATCAGGAATCTTTTTGGGATGTAAAGGGTATTCTTCAGTTAGGACATCCGAGAAATGATATTTTCTTTTTACCCAAAGAAAAGGCAGATCGAATCTGCCAAAAGGTAAAACAGAAAATTGGAATCGGAGAAGAAAAAATATTTTTATTTGTTCCGACTTTTCGTGATGAAAGAGAGGAAGATGATTCTATTTTCTATCAATTAGATTATGGACAGGTTATTCGTTTTCTGGAAAAGCGTTTTGGAGGGACTTGGAAGGTGGCACTTCGCCAACATCCGAGATTAAAACGTGAAATACCGGAGGACTTAAAGCGGGAAGGTAACATTATTGATGTATCTTCTTATCCGGATATGCAGGAACTTTTGCTGGCCAGCGATGCTCTGCTTACGGATTATTCCAGTGCTATTTTTGATTTTATGTTATCAAAGAAACCGGGATTTTTGTTAGCCCCGGATTACGAGGAATATGAAAGCCTGAGAGGCTTGTATTATCCGCTGGAATCAACACCGTTTCCTGTGGGTAAAACAGAAAAAGAGTTACTGGAAAATATAAAAGAATTTGATGAAGTCAAATACGCGCAGGCATGTATCTGTTTTCTGGAGGAAAAGGGATGCATGGAAGACGGAATGGCAGCAGACAGAGTAGCAGATTTGATAGTTTCATCGATAGGCAGTATTCAACAGGTAGTGTCAAGTAGTATATGAAAACATTGAATGGCGTTGATTGTAAACAATCGACGCAAAAGAGGGATAAAGAATGAACTATATTGCAAATCAGCAAATTATGAAGGCTGAAGTTGTGGATATTAAATGGGAAAGAGTCCACTTACATCTGTTTGTGAAATTAGAAATCTACAAACCGGAAATGATAAATAAGGATGAGCCGTTTTGTTTTTTTCCGGTAGAGCATCGTCTCGGAACTGCGCCGGGTGAGTTTAAAGTCATTGATGTAAAGGACAATGTATATCATATGTCCTTAAATGTAACCAGATGCGGAGATAATGTGATTATTCCTTCCGGAAGTTATATTCTTCAGGTTTGTCAGAAAGATAACATTTTAGCAGATTGTTATATGTCAGAAGAACTGGTACCGAGAATTGATGCCTGCAGTCAGACCTTTTTATATGGGGAAAGACGCAGAAATTACAGTGTGTGTTTTTATGTAAAAGAAGGAGAAGAGGAGCTGGTATTTGAAATGGCTACCCTGCTTTCTTCTATGAATTTGCCGGCCAGTCCCAAAATTACTACATTAAGAAGCCGAATTCATCCGCTTAAAGACTTAACAGATACACTTCTTAGTACCAAAAATTTCCACAGACGTATGTATGCTCTTTTTTATCGTTTGAATAAAAGCAAAAGAGACAAGACGATTTTGTTTTTGACAGAACAAAATGATAGTATTCGTTCGAATCTTTTAGCGGTAAAAAATCGTATGGAAGAGAGAGGACTGGATAAAGAATATACGATTTTAACCAGTGCAAGATTTGCCGGAGCGGGAAATCTCGGAGTGAAAAGCTGGTTAGAAACTGTCAAGAAAATTGCATCTGCAGGATTAATCTTTGTAGATGATCATGCTCCGGTATTTGACTGGATGACACTTTCAAAGGATACAAAAGTAATACAGCTGTGGCATGCTGGTGCAGGCTTTAAATCCTCCGGATACAGCAGATGGGGACATCCGGGATGTCCGTCGCCATATAGCGCACACAGACAGTATACCTACGGAATTTCAGGATCCAAAACCATTGCTCATTTCTTTTCTGAGGTTTGGGGAATGGACGATGCCTTTGTACTTCCGACCGGTATGCCTCGAATGGATGAATATTTAGATCCAAAGTTTAGAGAGGCAAAGACTCAGGAATTGTATGAAAAATATCCGCTTTGTAAAGGAAAAAAGGTTATATTATTTGCACCGACATACAGAGGAAGAAACAAAGTGGAAGCGTTTTATCCATATGATTTGATTGATTTCAAAGCCTTTTACGAGCTCTGTAAGGATGAGTATGTGGTATTGTTTAAAATGCATCCATGGGTGGCAAAAAAAGTTCCTATACCAAAGGAATATCAGGATAAAATGATTGATGTGGGTAAGTATCCGAATATTAACGATTTATTCTATTTTACGGATTTGCTGATTACTGATTATTCATCCAATATTTTTGAATATTCACTTATGGAAAAACCAATGCTCTTCTTTGCTTATGACAAGATTCAGTATTCCTTCTCGAGAGGTTTCCACAGAGCTTATGAGGAATCTGCTCCGGGAAAGGTTTGTTATGATTTTGAATCGGTATTAAAAGCAATCGAAAATAAAGATTTTGAATTTGAAAAGGTAAAGGAATATATCGATTATTCTTTTGATTATATTGATTCGGGTGCATCTGACCGTGTGATTGACTGGTTTGTGCTTGATCAGATTCCGGACAAATTTAAAACAGAAATACAACAGGTTTTGGATCGCAGAAAAGAAATTGCAAAGATGACATTTACATCACCATATATTGTTTTACAGGATTTAACGAAATAAGAAATCGTAGGAAAAAGGAGACAGGGTATTATGAACATAGCATTAGTTTTTGCAGGCGGTAGCGGACAAAGAATGAGAACAACGGCGAAACCAAAGCAGTTTTTGGAAATTTACGGAAAGCCGATTATCATTTATACCTTGGAAGTTTTTGAAAAACATAAAGATATTGATATGATTGTGGTTCCTTGTATTGCAGGATGGGAAGATTACCTTCAGGAGCTTTTAGATAAGTTTGGTATTACAAAGGTAAAGAAAATTCTGACAGGCGGTAAGGATACACAAGAGTCTAAAATGATAGCACTCCGCTATTTAGATACTATTTGTAAGGAGGATGACATTGTCCTTTTACATGATGCAGTAAGACCGCTTATTACGGAGGAATTAATCACAGACAATCTGGATAGCGTTAAAAAGTTCGGAAATGCCATTACAGCGGTTCCTTTTACAGAAACTGCAATTACGAGTAAGGACGGCGAAAAAATCGAATCTACTATCATAAGAAATACAATGTATGTGGCAAAGGCACCTCAGAGTTTTTACTTCAAGGATGTTTTTGAGGCTCACACCAAGGGCGAGAGTATGCCTTATACTATTACGATTGATACCTGTTCTCTGATGACAGAGCTGGGTGTGGATATGCATATCGTACCTTGTAAAACAACAAATATTAAAATCACAACTCCTGAGGATTATTTCATCTTAAAAGCGCTGCTTGATTTAAGAGAAAGCCAGGATATTTTTGGTATGTAAGGAAGAGAGAATATGGATTTTTCAATTATTCGTTCAGATATCGAAGAGATTGTTTCAAACCAGATTAACTGGGACTCATTGAGAGGCAAAAATATATTAATTTCCGGATTTAGCGGGCTGATCGCTTCTTATGTTACAAGAACTCTTTTTTATTTAAATGATACTAAAAAATTAGATATACAGATTTATGGCATGGCCAGAAATGAAGCAAAGACAAAGGATAAATGGGGAGATGAGATTAACAGACCGGATTTTCATCTGATCATCCAGGACGTGACAAAACCATTAAAAAGTGATATAACTTTTCATGTTATGCTTCATGCAGCTTCTCAAACCGGTCCGAAACAGTTTGTAAATGATCCGGTCGGAACGGCTATGGGAAACGTTATGGGTACGTATCAGCTTCTCGAATACGGCAAGGATCACGGACTGGAAAAGTTTATGATTTTATCTACCCGTGAAATTTACGGAAAAGGTACTGCTGATTTTGTGACAGAGGATATGTATGGCAGTATGGATCCGACTTCGGTTCGAAATTGCTATCCGGAAAGTAAACGTATGGCAGAGAATTTATGTGCCTGCTATCAGCAGCAATACGGTATTACCTGTAAAATTGCCAGAATTGCTCATACCTACGGACCTGGCATGATTTTATCAGATGGCAGAGTTGTGGGAGATTTCCTGGGCAATGTGGTAAACAGAGAGGATATCGTCATGAATTCTGATGGGTCCGGTACATTGGCACTTACCTATATCAGTGATGTGATTGCAGGTATCTTTTATACCCTTTTGAATTTCAAGGATCTGGTATATAATGTGTCAAGTTCTCGTGAAACTGTGAGTGTAAAACAGCTGGCACAGACTTTGTGTGAGATTTTTGAAGACCACGGTATTTCTCTGGTAATGAATATTCCAAAGGATACCACAAACAGCGGATATTTAAGTTATAAGCTGGGATTTTTACAGTCGGATAAAGCAATGGCAGAAGGCTGGAGTCCAAAGGTTGATTTAAAATCCGGAATGAAAAGAACCATTGCATATTTTGAAGGCTAGAAATTAGGAGTTTTTACAGAATGAAGAAATTTATGAATAATGTCAGAAAATATCAAAGCTATATGATATTCTCTGCCAAGGCTACTTTAAAAGGTGAAGTAGCGGGATCAAAGCTGAATTGGCTTTGGTGGATTTTAAATCCGTTTTTATTTATGCTTGTTTATACCTTTGTGTCATTGGTAGTATTTGGAAAGGGTGAGCCGTTCTTTCCGGTGTTCGTTTTTGTGGGTCTCAATTTATGGGACTTTTTCAGCAGAACTGTTCAGTCCAGTGTTACTCTGGTTCATAAATACAAAGGTATGATATCTAAGGTGTATTTACCAAAGTATGTCATTATTATGTCCAATATGCTGGTAAACGGTTTTAAAATGTGCGTGGCTTTTTCGCTCGTATTATTAATGATTCCGATTTACAGGGTACCGATTACTTACCGCTTTATAGAATTGATACCGGTTGTAATAGTGCTTTTGTTATTTACATTTGGTGTGAGCTGTATTTTCTTAAATGCAGGTGTGTTTACCAAGGATTTGGGAAATGTAGTTACGGTTGCACTCAGACTTATGTTTTATATGTCAGGTATTTTTTATAACATCGCAAAGCGTGTACCGAAACCGTACAATACGATTATGTTAAAGGTAAACCCGGTGGCCTGTCTGATTCAGAGTGCCAGAAACTGTTTATTATATCAGGAGCATATCTACTGGAAAGAAATGCTTTTATGGCTGGTAATCAGTATTTTACTTTGTGTTTGGGGTGTAAGAACGATTTCTAAACATGAAAATTCATATGTAAAGGTGATTTAATGGACAACAACGTAGTTATTGACGTAAAAGATTTAAAAATTAGATATAAAACCGTGAAAGCGGAATCCATCAAAAAGAGCTTTTTTTCACTTAAAAAGTCAAAGGTGGCTGAATTTGAAGCGGTAAAGGGCATTAGTTTTCAGGTGAAAAAAGGAGAGATTATCGGTTTAATCGGAAAGAACGGATCCGGAAAATCTACCACCCTTCGCTCTATTGCCGGTATTTTTTCACCGGATGAAGGCAGTATTGATATCGGAGATCATACGATTTCGCTTCTGTCTATCGGTGTAGGTTTCAATAAGGAATTAACCGGTAGAGATAATATCTATTTATCGGGACTTCTTTTGGGATTTACCAAGGAAGAAATTGATAAAAAATACAAGGAAATTGTTAAGTTCTCAGAGCTGGGACAGTTTATCAATTCTCCGGTTCGTACCTATTCGAGCGGTATGTATTCTAAACTGGCCTTTTCGATTACGGCGGTCATGGAAACAGATATTATACTGGTGGATGAGGTATTATCCGTAGGAGATGTTAAGTTCAAGAGAAAGAGTCTGTTAAAGATGAAATCTCTGATTGAAAATAAAGACAGAACCGTAGTGATTGTTTCACATAGCCTTTCTACCATTGAAAAGCTTTGTACCAGAGTTATTTGGCTCAATGATGGTGAAATCATGATGGATGGTGAGCCGGAAGAGGTTATTGAAGCATATACAGAATATATGCTGGAAAGCGGAGAAGAAATGAAGAAAACCAGACAGGAAAAACGAGAAGAAAAGCTCATGAAAATCCTGGATGAGGAATTAGCGAAAAAGGAAAAGGAAAATGCTTAAGGGATATCAGAATCGACTTCTTTCCATGTTGTTAGTATTTGATGCATTTTGCAAAGAGCATAAGCTGGTTTATTTTTTGGCAGGCGGCTCTACTTTGGGAGCAGTGCGTCATGACGGCTTCATTCCTTGGGATGATGATATCGATTTGGCTATGCCGAGAGAAGACTTTGAAAAGCTGGAAAAGCTGATGGATCAGCAAAGTAATCGGCTGGAAGAATATTTTTATTCACCGGTATTTGGGCAGCTGATTCCGGAAGCTCCGATTGGGCATTTATATGATTTCCCAAAAGGAAATTATGATATAAAAACAGCGCCGAAACTGGATATTCATCCACTGGACGGTGCGGCAAAAACAAGCTTTGGAAAACGGATTTTACAGCTGAATGTTATCATTAACCATTTATCAGTTTACAGACATCCGACAAAAAATAAGGGGAAAATTGCCCACCTCATTTCAAAAGGAATGGTGAAGGTTTTTCCAAAATGGTTGTGGGACTTCTTTGCTGTATTAAGTAAGAAAATACTGATGTTTCGTAAATTTAAAAATTCGAATCAGATTATTAGTCTTCATGGTTTGGCCGGCTATGACAGAGAAAAAATGCCAAAGGACTATATTCTGCCGGTAAAAGAGCATATGTTTGAAGGCTATAGTTTACCGGTGCCTGCAAAGTGCGAGGCCTATTTAACAGCTTTGTATGGAGACTATATGAAAATGCCGCCGGAAAAAGACAGGCATCCAAAACACGATGGGTACGAAGCCTTTATGAAGGGGATTAGCGGCGAAGCAAAGTGAGAAAAAGGGTGATAGTTTGAATCAGATACTATTGAAAAAATATCACAAAAAATATAAAAGGATTGCTATTTTGCTGGCAGTCCTTCTTTTCATGTTTACGCTTGTCTGTAAACATGATATATGGGCAGAAAACCTTGAATTATCGGATGACAGTGATGAGTCCTGCAGCTATCAGGATATCGATTTTGGATTTGAAGAAGAAGAAAGAGACAGACAGTTACTCCTTCAGCAGGATCAGGAAAGTGGCATGAGAATGCGCTTTGCTCGTTTCAGTGAAGCAGACATTTTGGATGTACAGTCAGAAGGTGCAGAGGGGCTTTTGCCGGTTTATATTCCGGATAAAAGTCAGCTGCCTGCACTTCGTCAGCAGGAACCATATGGCTGCTGCTGGGCTTTTTCGGCACTTGGTGCCTGTGAAGGCTCTTTGATAAAAAAAGGACTGGCAAATGCCGGTATCGATTTATCAGAACGTCATCTGGCATATTATTTTTTTCATAAGGGAAATGAACTGGCCGATCCGCTGGGTAATACAAAAGGTGATTACAATGAGAATATGTCTGCCAATTCTTATTTAAACATTGGCGGAAACAGTCTGTTGACAATTTGGCATTTGGCAGGCTGGAACGGACCGGTAAATGAAGCCGATGCTCCGTATGCCGGTTTGATTGAGAATGCAAATGCAGATCAGAATGGTTTATGCGGTCAGGCAAATACAACAGAGGCGGCGTTTAATCAGGATGCTTATCATCTGCAAAATGCATATGTTATTCCTATCGGTGACAGCTTTGAAAATGAGAATACCAGAAATACAGTAAAGCATCTTATTATGGAATACGGTGCTTTGGGAATGAGTTATTATGCAGAAAAAGGTACCACATATGATAATCTGCAAAATGACTGTTACTATTATGACGGACCACAAAAATATCGTACCAATCATGCAATTCAGGTAGTTGGCTGGGATGATACTTTTTCAAAAGAGAATTTTAATGAGGCGCACAGACCGGACGGAGACGGTGCCTGGCTGATGAAAAACAGCTGGGGAGAGGAAAATGGTAAATACGGACAAAACGGATATTTCTGGCTTTCTTATTATGATTATTCTTTGAGAAATGATAGCACCGGAGTGTATAGTTCGACCAAGAAGTATGCCTATGTCTTTGATTGTGAGGCGGCAGATAATTATGATCATATCTATCAGTATGACGGTGCCAGCGGACACAGAAGATTAGGAGTCAATTCATCCTCTATTGCTACCGGTCAGGTGGGAGATTTCTTTACGGTGCCAAGTGATGCAACCGCGATTGAAGCACTAAAGGCGGTTGGAATCGGTATTAGTACGGAAAATACCGTATATACCCTGGATATTTACAAAAATATGACTTCGGCAACAAATCCGGAAAGTGGTACTCTGGTCTGCGAACAAGAAGGTACGCTGGAGTATAACGGATATCACACGATTACATTGGATCAGGAGGTTTTGCTAAAGCCTGGGGATACCTACAGCGTTGTGTTCAGCTTTGCACAGCCAACCTATGTTTATTCAGATCAGACTTTTGATTTGAGCCCGTGGCGTTTTGTTACAAACAATGATTCCGGAAAAAGCTTTTATGTTAAATGGAAGGATACTATCTGGAAAGACTGTTCTAACCAGACAGACAATAATCCGTGTGTTTTACGATTGAAAGCATATACCAGGGATACGGAACTGGAATCCATACCGAGTGAGGAACCGAGTGTTGTACCAAGCGAAGAGCCGAGTATCAATCCGAGTGAAGAGCCAAGTGTAGAGCCAAGCGAAGTTCCGAGCAATATTCCGAGTGAAAAGCCAAGTGTAGAGCCAAGCGAAGTTCCGAGCAATACTCCGAGTGTAGAGCCAAGTGCCAATCCACAGTCACCGGCAGAAATGGTTTCGTTGTCATTATCTTTACATGAGACAGAACAGACAATCGGTCAGAAGCTGCAGCTGGTTGCAACACCGGTTTATTCAAAGAAAACAGAGATCCCGTTTAGAGTTTACTGGAAAAGCTCAGATGATAAAATTGCGACGGTTGATGAAAGTGGACTGGTATCTTTTCTGTCAAGTGGTGTCGTGACGATTACTGTCAATCATGAGGATGTTTCGGATAGCTGTAAAATAGTAGTAAAACCACAAAAGGTATCTTTTAGCAGTGTAAAAAAGACAAGTGATAAAAAGCTTTCGCTGACTTGGAAAAGACAAAACGGCGTCAGCGGTTATGAAATTTATCGAAGCAGCAGCTATAACGGCACCTATAAGAAGGTTAAAACAATAAGCGGCTTTGAAAAAAATCAAACAAAGCTAAAAGCAGTAAATGGGAATAAAGCATATTATTATAAGGTTAGGGCGTATAAAAAGCTAAATTCGGAAACCATTTACGGTGCATTTTCCGCACGCAAAAGCATTGCTCCTTCCGGTGTTAGTGTAGGAACAATAAAAAAAGCAAGCGGCGATAAGATCATGCTCACTTTTGAAAAAGCGTTAAAAAGCAATGGATATTATGTGTACAAAAAAGAAGTGGGAAGTAAATCGTATAAGCTGATGGCTCAATTGAAGGGACAAAAGAATACCAAATTCATTGATTCGGATGTAATTAATAATAAAAAATATGCCTATAAAATTGTTTCCTATCGAAACATTTGGGGAAAAACGATACGCGGCAGAGCCGTTTATGTAGTACAGGAATGAAACGGTTATATAAAAGCAAATTATAAATAGTAAGGAAAAAGAAGATGGCTAAATTAGCAAAGAAAGAAACAAAAAAACAAAATGATACAGTGCAGCAGATTGTAGGACCTATGATTGAGTATTGCCTGGCACTGGTATTTGGACTTTTGTGTCTGATTGTGCCGCTGTACTTAAAACAGGGCTATTACAAAGTCGGAGTTGCAAAATTTAATGCATATAAAAATATACTATTTTACGGATTGCCGATAATACTGATTCTTTGCATTGTTTATATTTGTTTTGATTTAAAAATGGAGGGCATGAAACAGTATAC
>JAZUKG010000097.1:0-1776 GCA_045643145.1 Lachnospiraceae bacterium
TCCATACGGGTAAAGGTCTTGAAATCCTGAGTCTTTGCCATTCCGATTGATGCTCCGAAGAAATCCTGACACCAGATAATGTAATAGGTATCCTCTACCTTAACAAGTCTGGGGTCGTATGCATACTTGGGCATAAAATCATTTCCCTCTTCATCCTTGAAGGGAACCTTGTTCTGGTCGAACTCCCAGTGAAGACCATCCTTACTTCTTCCAAGATATACGTAAGGAATACCGTTGGTCTGCTCACCACGGAATACTCCCACGAATCCGTCTTCAAAAGGAACTACCGCACTGTTAAAAATACGTGCAACTCCCTCAATGGGATTTCTGTTTATGATAGGGTTCTCTGAATAACGCCAAATTGGTGCGCCAACGATAGGCTTTGCTGGCTTATCCTGCCAGGGAACATTGGGAACTGCAGGTGCAATCATCTTAATTTCGCTCATTTTGTTAATCCTTTCTTTTTGAAAATCACTCATCTTTTTAATCTTTTAGTTTATTTTAGCTTTTTTTACTCTTTTACTGTCTTAATTGCCCCATAAGAATGTTTTTTAGCCTTATTTAGCCATTTTTCTTTGGTTTTACAGTATTTTTGTAATCCGCTTCCTTTATTTGATAATCTTAATCTATACTATTTTTCTTTAAAAAGCAATAGCCTATTTTGAAATTTTTAATCAAAATAGGCTAATTTTTTACTTAAATTTAATCTAACGTTTTTCTTTTTCAGTTTTTCTCAAAAATTATAACATTCCAAGACATAGGTTTGATGTGATTTTTAAATACTCCATTTTCAAAAGTATATCCTTTATTCTCAGAAGGCATAATAAGCTTGTCATTCTCATATGAATTCTTGGCTTCAAAATCATCGCTATAGGTTTCATAATGTGCAACCGGCTTGTAACCCTCAAAGCCCTTGGCATCGATGGTAAGAGGATACTCGCTGTCATCATTTCTGTTGATAACAAATACAGCAACTCTTCCGTTCTCTTTATCCCAAGAAGAAGCTGCATCCACATAATTAACACCTTCCTTGCCGGTATACTGCGAGGTGTCATCAATAGCATATCCGGGCATATCATAGGTTTCAGAATCAACCTTTGTCACCAGTGAGGTACCCTTTGCATACTGCATCAGCTGCATATATGCATAGTGTGAAGCCGCCTTCCAGATGTGATCATGGTCTGATGCAGCCAATGCTCCGAGTCCGCCTGTCATGCAACCGATTTTTACTCTGTCTGCATGACGAAGGAATGCCAGCTGAACAGATGCCATACCAAGGAGCTGAGCCATATCAGAACCCGGGAATACTCTGTATTCCATCTTGTCGGGATCATGACGCACATAGCTTCTTGAAGGATCAAACTTGTAATGAGTGCGCGCCATATTGTAGCGTCCCCATCCCGGATTAAGCGGGCTAAAGGGCTTCATCATTGCTCCATACTCATCAAAGGAAATCATGAGCTTCTTGGGTGAGCGGTGCTTGGCTGCAACAAAGTCACACATTGCCACTTCATTCTCGATAAAGTCTTCGTAGTACAATGCTCCTCCGAGAAGCGCCTTCATGTCTCCGGGTGCAGCAAAATGATAATGATGTACAGACAGATAGTCTACGGTATCAAAGCACTGATCGAGCACCTTTTCATCCCACTCGGGGAAATGCTCCATAAAGGGAGCGGATGAACCGCATACTGCAGTCTTAATGCTTTCATCAATCCATTTCATAGCCTTAGAGGTCTCATTACAGCGCACACCATATCCGAAGGGATCCTTCTCCCA
>JAZUKG010000098.1:0-1626 GCA_045643145.1 Lachnospiraceae bacterium
CGGCAGATTTACCGACATCGCGCTGATGCAGTAAGATTAGGCGGAAATTCAGCTTTATTCAGTTCCAAGAAGCCAGCGGCTGATATCACAGATATGAACACCTTCATAATCAGTCGAATCATGCCTCGTTCTTGCAAGAATGTATTTTGGATATGCATCCTTAATCGAAAGAAGCGGTGACACTTCGCGGGAAAACGTCTCAGAACTGCTGATGTCATCCGATACCTGAATATAGATTTTTTCACTGCGTTTTACTGCAACAAAATCAATTTCCTGTCGGTACAACATACCGACATAAACCTCATAGCCGCGCCGTAAAAGCTCAATCGCCACAATATTTTCCAGCGTCCGTCCGTAATTCATATTCTTCGTACCAAGTTCGGCATATCTAAACGAATGGTCCGCGAGATAATATTTATCACTGCTTGCAAGATACCGTTTTCCCTGAATGTCATATCTTCTAACCTTATAGAACAGAAATGCATTACAGAGATATTCGACATATGACCCGATTGTTTTGTCATTGGTCTGCATCTTCGAAGAAGTAAGGGCTGCAGCAATATTTCTAATAGATGTCTCACAGCCGATATTATCCATCAGAAACTCAGTAAGACTGGTAAGCAGCGGGGAATTTTTAATGCCGAACTTTGTTTTTATGTCACGGACAATTAATGTTTTATACACTTTCGAGACATAATCACGTTTCTGCTCAATATCAGAATACAGATATGATCCCGCCATTCCGCCTTCGTTGATATACCGGTCAAATGCAGAATAACAATCCTCTAACTCATAATACCGCATAAATTCAGGAAACGAGAACGGAAAGATTTCTATCTCAAATGTTCTTCCGGTAAACAGCGTTGCCAGGTCGCTGCTTAATAGAAATGCGTTGGAACCGGTTAGGTAGATGGTATATTTTTCTTCGGCGTGAAGCCAGATTACTGCTTTTTCAAAATTTTCACACAACTGTACTTCATCAATACACACTATATTATTTTTGCCGGCATCGGTGTGTTCTTTAACATACTGATACAGCGCATGAGCTTCAAGCAGGGATTCATACGCTTCGTTCATAAAGTTGATATGGATTATGTTGTTATGAGTATCTGCAGATACTTTCTGAATAAAGGCTTCCAGAAGTTTGGATTTTCCGGAACGTCTGACTCCGGTAATCACTTTAATCTCCGGGGTGGACATGACATTTTCAAGTATTTTCAGATAGTCACGCTCAATTAATTTCATTCGTTTACGTACACCCTGTTCAAATCTGTATATCTATGTTGTATTTCGCAAAATAAAAATATTTTCAAAATTGCGAAACGCCATTTCGCAATAATGATTTTTTTTCAAAAATGCGAAACGGAGATATTCAACAGCGCTGTTTTCCTCTTTTTCAGAGAACATACAGGATTAATCCAAATCCCGGAAAAAATCACAAATGCCATCCCGCCTCCATTCAGAGAGAGGAAATCCCACAAAAATATAACAGTGGATTTATATTAGATTAATTATATAAATAGTTTCTATTCGGGAATCTTATAGTCCCGAGGTGTGTAGCACATGGAAAAATCAAAGGTCTATAACATCATTGCAATTATTGCAGTTATCGCTGCATTTGCCCTG
>JAZUKG010000099.1:0-2101 GCA_045643145.1 Lachnospiraceae bacterium
TAAGGAATTCTGTCTCCTTCTTCAAATTCCTTTGGCTGATTATGAAAGGCATCATGATATCCCTTCACCATATCTAAAATCTGATCTCTTGCCTGATCTTTTGTCATATTTTCAAACATATCTGATCTCCCCTATGTCATAATATATTGCTATTATTCAAAAATTTCCTTTTGATTTTAGTTTTCGTTTTTGTTCTTTTATTCCCACTTCTTCCAAGGTGCTTTTCCCTGTTCCCAAAGCTGATCTAATATTTCTTTTTCACGTGCATTATCCATACATTGCCAAAAACCGGTATGTGAATACGACATGAGTTCTCCATCGGCTGCCAGTTTTTCCATTACATCTCGCTCAAACACAGTATCATCGCCTTTGATCATGTCAAACACCTGAGGCTGTAATACCATGAATCCTGCATTAATCATAGCTCCGTCTGTGGCTCCTTTTTCACGGAAGGACCGAACCGCATTATCACCGCCAATATCCAGCACTCCCTTTTGCTGAGCCAGCTTAACAGAAGTGAGCGTCGCTATCTTTCTGTGAGACTGATGAAACTCTAATAATTTTTTGATATCTACATCACACACACCGTCTCCATAGGTTAACATAAATTGTTCATCGCCCACATAGGACTGCACTCTTTTTACTCGTCCGCCTGTCATGGTATGAAGTCCTGTATCTACGATAGTCACCTTCCAAGGCTCTGAATGCATGTTGTGAACTATCATTTCATTTCCCTTTGTAAAATCAAAGGTAATATCTGATGTATGCAGAAAATAATCTGCAAACCATTCTTTAATTACGTGCTGTTTATAGCCGGCACATATAACAAATTCATTAAAACCATAATACGAATATGATTTCATGATATGCCATAAAATCGGCTTGTCCCCTATTTCAATCATTGGTTTTGGTTTATAACTGGACTGTTCCGAAAACCTGGTACCAAAACCTCCTGCCAAAATAACTACTTTCATACGTTTTGCTCCTTTTTCCCTTGTTTTTTATTCCCTTTTTCCCTTTATATTTCAAAACTATGCATTTACATACTTATCGATCTGTTCATCCATCTTTTCCAAAATATCGCCACCGGTCAATCTCGTCATTTCCCAATCCACGATATTTTCTAAAACCTCTTTCATATGCCATTTCGGCTGCCATCCAAAGGTTTTCTTGATTTTTGCACAGTCAAGCTTCAAAAAACCGGCTTCATGAGGTCCACCGTCATGCTTATTAATCCAGGTCATTTCAGAATAGTCTTTGAATTTTTCTTTATCACCCATTTGGTTTACATAATTATTGTATGTATCACAGAATAATGTGACCAAATCACCAGTTGTCACACAGTCGATATCATCCGGTCCGACATTGTAATTTCCTGCCAGACTCAAATCCTCATACTGACGCTGACAAATCATCAAATATGCCATAACCGGCTCTAATACATGCTGATATGGTCTGGTGGAATACGGATTTCTGACAATAATCTGCTCCTTCTTTTCCACGCTACGCACGCAATCCGGAATGATACGATCCTTTGCAAAATCTCCGCCGCCAATTACATTACCTGCTCTGGCAGTAGAAACTGCAATCTTTCTGTCTCGTAAAAAGGAATCCAGATAACTCTGTGTTACCAGTTCTGAACATGCCTTTGAATTGGAATACGGATCATATCCGCCCAATCTGTCTTCTTCCTTAAACGCATTGTTCATTTCCAGATTTTCGTATACCTTATCGGTTGTCACATTTAAAAATGACTTTACACAATCAGACAAACGTACGCATTCCAAAATATTGGCGGTTCCCAAAACATTCGTTTCATAGGTACCTCTCGGGTTTACATAAGATTCTCTAACCAATGGCTGAGCTGCCATATGTATGACTATTTCAGGCTGAGCTTTATCAAATGCATCCTTTAATTTATCGAAATCTCGAATATCTCCGATAATCGAGGTAATATCTATATCTAGTTTACATAATTCAAAAAGAGAAGGACTGGTTGGCGGATTCAAAGCATAGCCTGTCACTATCGCTCCTGCTTTTACCAAAACCCTTACCATATAACTACCTTTAAAACCGGTATGGCCGGTAATAAAAACCTTCT
>JAZUKG010000100.1:0-1694 GCA_045643145.1 Lachnospiraceae bacterium
CTTAGTGGAAATCAAAACCATATTGACAGTTACACGATAACGCGTTATAGTCAACTGAGAGGCGAATAGAATGAATGGTTATTGTACTGTTTCACAATATGCGGCGATGCATGGCAAGGATCCGGGAAATATTAGGCGAATGTTGATTAAAGGAGTTCTTTTAGGTGAAAAAATGGGAAATCAGTGGATTTTGGCTGAAGACACCCCTTATCCGGAAGATGGAAGAGTAAAGACAGGCAACTATAGAAACTGGAGAAAAAGGGCTAATGTCTGGCAGAAAAATCCTGAGTTGATTAAGGGTATTATGCAGATGTGCCATGATTTGTCGACGATATACGGAGACTTGCTTGATAAGGTTGTTTTATATGGCTCTTATGCGAGAGGAGAGCAGACTGATGAGTCTGATGTCGACATTGCAGTTATTTTAAAAAATGGGGTTAATGAAAAGATACACGACAAGATGACAGATATTGTTGTTGATTATGAACTAGAGGTAGGTCGCACTCTTTCAGTCATTTCAGTTGAACATGAGCAGTATGAGCAATGGAAGACAGTTCTTCCATTTTATAAAAACATTGACAGGGAAGGAATTGTTTTGTGGAAAGCAGCGTAAAGGATTTATCAAAATATCGATATGAAATGAGCGAGGAAGCGCTTGCTGATTCAAAAATAATGTATGAAAACGGAAGATATAAGAATGCGCTTAATAGGGCATATTATTCGATATTTCATGCGATACGTGCCGTAAATGCATTAAATGGATATGATAGTAGCAAACACAGTGGTGTGATTGCCTTTTTCAATCAGAACTATGTAAAGAATAATATATTTCCTAAGGACTTGTCGAAGATTATTCGCCTTGCGTCAGAAAACCGTGAAAAAGCAGATTATCTTGACTTTTTCGTGGCTTCCAAGGAAGAGGCTGCAAAACAGATTGAAAGAGCAGAAACTTTTCAAAGATATATAAAAGGATTTCTGATAAGTAAAGATGTTTGGGAAGAAGGTCGTTCGTAAAAACGACCTTCTTTATTTTTGTTTGCCTTTTCTGTTTTGGTGTCGTATAAGTATCAAATAATCAATATTGACCAAGAAAGTCAAAAGAAAGCAGACGCATTAGGAATACTGTGATTCTTTATCAGATATTGCTTATGTGAAAGAAAATCCTCATTATCAAAGAAACGTGCGTTATTTGGGCATGCTTTTATGCAGGCCTGACATTTTATGCAGGCGCCAAGGGTAATAGCCGGATCCTTGGCGATTACACCCACAGGGCATACTTTTTGACATATTCCACAGTCAGAGCATAGCGTTTTGTCAGTTACAGGGACTGCTTTCAAAAATACGGCAGGTTCACCGTTTTCTTTTAACGGTCTGTAATATTTCGTGGGAGGAATCTCACCGGGGAAAACAGGTTCCTCCAAAAGGTCTGCATTTATTTTGCTAACTATCTTTTGTGCGAAAATATCGATTTCATTTATGTCCTCAGTATTGGGACGTCCGGAGGCAAGTTCGGGAGCGAAACTATGTTCCGAAACTACTGCCGCACCGCCAATAACGATGAAGCCATTCTTTTTCATCAAGTACCCAAGTTCGCCCAGAGCATCGTCAAAACTTCTGTTTCCGAAAGTAACCGCACATATGCAAATGGACCGGTTGCCATGGATAGAAGCTTGTACGTATGGAAGAATTTTGTT
>JAZUKG010000101.1:0-99128 GCA_045643145.1 Lachnospiraceae bacterium
ACTGCGGAAGATGGGACTTGAACCCACACGCTCGCAATGAGCACAAGATCCTTAGTCTTGCTCGTCTGCCAGTTCCGACACTTCCGCATGCGTTTTAATTACCGCAAGTAGTATATTACCATCATGCTACCGGAATGTCAACACTTAATTTTATTTTTTTAATACTTTTTTGATCAGCATACTATAAAGCACTGTAAACAGCTGATTTGCACGTTTTTTTAACTTCTGTACATCTGTGCATAGAATCCATTTTGAGCCAAAAGCGACTCATGATTTCCCTGTTCGATGATATTTCCATCCTTCATAACCAGGATAATATCCGCATTTTGAATGGTAGATAATCTGTGTGCTACGATAAAACTGGTTCTGCCGACCATCAATTTGTTGAACGCACTCTGAATCTTCATTTCGGTTCTGGTATCAATAGAGGAAGTCGCTTCATCTAAAATAAGCATCGGCGGCAGACTCAGCATGATTCTGGTAATACACAAAAGCTGCTTTTGCCCCTGTGAAAGCATTCCGCCATCCTCTCCGATTACTGTATCATATCCGTTTGGCAGACGCCTGATAAAATGATCACTATAGGCTGCCTTTGCTGCCTGAATCATCTCCTCATCCGTCGCATTCGGTTTTCCCATTTTGATATTGTCACGAATCGTACCGGATTTCAGCCAGGTCTCCTGAAGCACCATACCATAATTCTGTCTGAGGCTCTTTCTGGTTAAATCTTTGATCTCATGACCATCTACATAAATACCGCCCTTATCTGTATCATAAAAACGCATTAACAGATTAATGACTGTTGTCTTTCCGCAGCCGGTAGGTCCTACGATCGCTACATTTTGACCCGGTTTAATATCAATCGAAACATTTTCAATTAATTTCTGTCCCTTGGTATAAGCAAAGGATACATCCTTCAGTTCTACCTTTCCGTCAGCCTTATCCAGTACATAAGCATTCTCGCTTTCTTTAGACTGAGGAGTTTCTTCTATCAGTTCAAAAATACGAGCCGCACAGGCCAGCGCATTTTGAAGTTCAGTAATCACACCACTAACCTCATTAAAAGGCTTGGTATACTGATTGGAATAGCTTAAAAAGCAGGATAAAATACCCACTGTCATATTTCCTGTAAGTACGGTAAATGCTCCGCTAAGTGCAACAGCTGCATATACGATAGAATTTACAAATCGGGTACAAGGATTGGTTAATGAAGAAAAGAAAATAGCACGCAGCGAACACTTCTTTAATCTTTCATTGATTTCATCAAAGCTCTCTACTACCTCTTCCTCCTGTCCATAAGCCTTTACGACCTTTGCTCCCGTAATCATTTCATCAATCAGTGAAGTCTGCTCCGCTCTGGTTTCTGACTGCAGCTTAAACATTGAATAGGTTCTCTTTGCAATAAAGTTTGCCACAAACAATGAAAGCGGCGTGATTACCACAACTACGAGCGTAATCCACGGATTTAATCTGAGCATGATTACGAGCGTACCCAAAATCGTTACGATACCGGTAAAAAGCTGTGTAAATCCCATAAGCAGACCATCTGCAAACTGATCCACATCCGTGATAATTCTGCTGACGATTTCACCGGTTGATCGGCTGTCCACATAGCTAAGAGGCAGAATCTGCAGCTTGTCAAAAGCCTCCTTACGAATATCTCTGACCACATGATATGTCACTCTGTTATTGATGATATTCATAATCCACTGAAGCACACTGGTTAAAGCTACTACTACCAGAATCTGAATCAAATACTTCATAATCAGATCAAAATCCACACCGGTATCTACAATCAAATCGATGGCATCACCAATTAAAATCGGAACATATAAAGTAAGTGCCACAATAAGCGCTGCCAGTATAACTGAAATCAGCATAAAAATACGGTATACTCCCAGGAAGGATAAGACTTTTTTAATCGTATCTTTTTGTTTCATGTCTATGCCTCCTTTACCTGATTTTCTTTTTTGTATTGTGACTCATAGATTTCTCTGTAGACATCACAGTTTTGCACTAAATCCTCGTGCTTACCCTGTCCGACAATACGTCCGTCATCCAGTACCAAAATTAAATCCGCATCCATAATCGCATTGGTACGCTGAGATACAATAAAAACAGTCGGTTTATAATCAAGCTCTCGAATCGCTTTTCGAAGTCTGGCATCTGTGGCCATATCCAGTGCAGATGCACTGTCATCCAAAATCAGAATGTCGGATTTTTTAATCAGCGCTCTGGCAATCGTCAGACGCTGACGCTGACCTCCGGATAAGTTTTTACCGGCCTGAGTAATCTCGCCCTGAAGTCCGCCTTTTGCCTTGACTACATCACTTGCCTGTGCAGCTTCCACTGCCCGATTCATTTCCTCAGTCGTTGCATTCATTTTCCCAAATCGCAGATTCTCTTCTATTGTTCCCTTAAAGAGCATGGCCTTTTGCAAAACTACGGCGATTTTATCCAGAATATCCTCTTTGGAATAATCACGGATATTGATACCATCCAGGTAAATCTGACCTTTGGATGCATCATAAAATCTCGAAATCAAATGTACTAAAGAAGTTTTACCACAGCCGGTACCGCCAATGACACCAACCATCTGTCCCGGCTTTACCTCAAAACTGATATCACTGAGGGCTTCTTCTCCGCCGCCCTGATAGGTAAGACATACATTTTCGAAAACAACCTTTTTATCAGCATACTTGTCTACTGATTTACCTGTCACCAAAGGATATGCCATACTGTTTTCGATTTCAAAAACATCTGAAATACGATTTGCACTGGCTAATGCTTTATTGATTGTCACAATCAGATTGGCCAGTTTAATCAGTTCCACGAGAATCTGTGACATATAGTTATATAAAGCAACCACCTGTCCGGTTGTTAAAATGTGCTGGTCTACCTTGACAGCACCCTTCCAAATCAAAAGAATGATACAGATATTGATAATGACATAGGTTACCGGATTTGTCAGCCCTGAAATCGTACCGGTCAGTTTCTGCTGTCTGGTCAAGGCTTCATTGTTTCTTCTGAAACGCTCTGTTTCTTCCTCTTCCTTGCAAAAAGCACGAATGACGCGAATACCGGTCAGATTCTCTCTGGTAGTCAGGAGCACATCATCCAGTCTGGCCTGTACTCTTTTCATCATAGGAATGCTTAAATACATCACTCCAAATACGACGATAAACAATAAAACAATAGCAAGTACAAAATACATTGCAATTGAAGTATCAATCGTAAAGGCCATAATCATGGCACCAAATACGACAAATGGCGAACGCAAAAACAATCGCAGCACCATATTGACACCCGTCTGCGTCTGATTGATGTCACTGGTCATACGGGTAATCATGGTCGAGGTTCCTATTTTATCTATTTCGGAATACGACAATCCCTGCAAATGAGAAAATAAAGCATGTCTTACCTTGGTAGCAAACCCTACTGCTGCCTTGGCCGAGAAATACTGAGCTGTCAAAGAAGAAGTCAGACCAACCAGCGCAAGTCCCAAAAGAACAGCACACATCTTGAGGATATAGCCCTTATCTCCCAATCCGATTCCTTTATCAATAATCGATGCCACTACCAGCGGCACAAACAATTCAAAAGAAGCCTCCAGCATCTTGAATAATGGTGCTAAAACGCATTCTTTTTTATAATCACTCAAAAACTTAAGCAGTCGTTTCATTCTTCCCTCCACTTTAGTTTATATTTCAATCTCTTACACTGTCTTGTTTATTACCAAACGATATGATAACATAAAACACGCAAAAAAAGAATCGAAATAGTTCGAATAAACAGAAAGGTACAATTAAATGACCAAATTGTTATTTACCGATATTGACGGCACCCTGATTAGGGGCGACGGCACCTTATCTCCTGCCTTGATTAAAGGCTTTCAACAGGCCGCAGCAAACGGACATGGCTTGATCCTGGCTTCCGGAAGACCCTTAGCAGGGGTTTTGCAGGTACAAAGATATTTAGAAAATGATTGTAATCTTCATTTTCAGCATTCGTATATATTAGCCTTTAATGGCGCTCTGATTTACGACTGCAACAAACAAAAAATTATATATGAACAGCGTCTTGATCTCCCGCTGGTAGACAGACTGCAAAAGGTAGCGGATGATTACAAGGTACATATTCAAACCTATACAAAAAAGGATGAAATCATCTGCAAAGAACTGACAGAGGAGGTACTTTACTACACTTCCAAAATCAAAATCCCGATTTTAACAACAGATAAACTGACAAGTTTACTGGATCATAATCCGTTTAAAATGATCGCGCTGAGCCGCCAGGGAAGTGAGGCACTCTATCCATTCAAAGATTATATTGATGCAAACTTTTCTGCAGAGATTACTACCATGTTTTCAGGGAAAGGGTATCTGGAACTGGTAAAAAAGGATGTCGGTAAAGGTACTTCTCTCAAATGGTTGTGTGACCGTCTAAATATCCCTGTTGCTGATTCACTGGCTGCAGGAGACAGCGAAAATGATTTATCTATGATTATGGCTGCAGGTGTAGGCTGTGCCATGGCAAATGCCGATGATATGGTAAAAGCCAATGCAGACTTTATCACCCGGAAAAGTAATGAAGAGGATGGTCTGTTAGAACTTTTGGAAGCATATATGCTGTAACACATAGATTAGTAAGCAAATAAAAAACTCTCGGTCTGCAAACGCCTCACCGAGAGTTTTCTAAATTTTTACCACAATCCAGAGAATTGCTATTATTTCTTGCTATGTTTTTTTGCATACTTTCCTGCATTGGTTCCTGCATCATATCCAATCTTATTTAAACCATTCTGATTGATATGAATAGAATCGGAATAGTTCACACCGCTTGAATCATACAAACTCTTTGCCTTTTTAGATACCAATGTAAAATGAGAATCCTTTTTGCAAAGTTTAACCTGTGCTTCCATGATATCCAGATTTAACAATGTGTCTCTCATGTAATGGCCAATCTGAATGACCATGACCTGTTCTACTCCAACCTTTTTCAGCTTTTTGTAAATCTGCTTCATACTCTGAATATGACGCTTTTGGCCAAATCCCTGCATAGCATCCGATTCGCCCTGATACCAAACTACATAAATATGTCTGATATTTACTTTATTTTTCTTTAAATAACTTTTTGTCTTTTTGATTCGACTGACAGTCGTATCAAGAAGACCTCTTTTCAGCCAGGTATTGGTTGAAGAACCGCCCCATGCTGCCGGAATTCCGACCACAGGTGTTTTTGTCTGCTTGTAATAGTTGATACAAAATGCAGATACCAGGGTACCTGATGCGCTGTAAATTTTGTGATCATCCAGTCCCTGACTACGATTGGCTCCTTCACCAAACGGTTCCTTCATAATCAGACATTTCGGCTGCTTTGCAAGCACATCAAACTCATAGGCTGTTCCCAGTTTTGCCATCGGTGCCTGTGCTTTATTTCCGCCTGATCCGCACATATTGCTCTGACCTGCAAAAATGATTAAATCCACTGTATCCTTAACAACAATCGTATAAATTGTCTTGGTATCACCACTGGTCATAGTAACGGTTGCAGTTCCTGCCTTTTTTCCTAAAATCAGTCCGCTGTTTGCTACCAAAACCACCTTTGGATTTGAGGTTTCAAGTTCCGCATCATAAGGGACACTGGTAGAAACATATCGTGTTTCTCCTGCCAGCAATGGAATCTTATCCTTAACCTTTACCACCTTATACTCAATCGGTGGCTGCTCTTCTGTGTCCTGTCCGTCTGTTTCCGGCACTGTCTGCGTATCTGATGAATTTCCGCCCTCCTGACTGCCATTTTCAGTCTGGTTTTGATTGGCACTCATTTCTGTTGCCCACGCACTTGGCATCTGAAGCATCACTGCCAAACAGATGATACTAAAAAAAGCTATTATCTTTGTCCTCATTTCAAATCCCTCTAAATATTTTTACACTACGCTTTTATCACTTCTAATAAATAATCCCACATTCTTTGAACAGACGCAATAGAAAGTCTCTCTTTTGTAGAATGAATCTGCAAAATATCCGGTCCAAAGGATACACAGTCCAGGCCTTCTATCTTTTCACTTAATACACCGCATTCCAGTCCGGCATGAATAGATAAGACGGTCGGTTCTTTGCCAAACATTTCTCGATAAATGCGAACCATGTCATCTCGCAGTTCAGAGTCTTCCTTGTATTCCCAGGCCGGATATCCGCCATAGACTTCACTCTTTCCGCCAAATTCCTGAATTCTGTCCGTAAGCAGTTTGGACAATTCTTCTTTTTCAGCGCTGACACTGCTTCTGACTGAAAAAGTTGCCTGACACTTACCGCCCTCTTCCAGGATAACTACTCCGAGATTCAGTGAAGTCTGCACGAGTCCCTCCAGGCTCGGATTCATCTTTTGCACTCCGTTTGGTACTCCGTTAAAGAACTCCAGCAAATCAAAAAAGTCATTACCGTCCATGCCCAGCAGATTAATAGGACTACCCTTTTTTGCCTTGGAAGTATCTGTATCTAATGCAACAAGTTTCAAACTTAAATTTGGATCCGTTTCTTTCCACTCCTCTTTTAAGCTTTCCTCCATAATCTGAACGAGACCATCTAACATTTCAAACTCAGCTCGGCTGGCAAATGTACAGACAGCCGCTGAAGGAATTACATTGTCCTTGGTTCCGCCTTCATAGCTGATCAAGGTCATATCTGCCTCTCTGGCCATCAGATAAAGTACCTGGAATAAAACCTTGTTGGCATTTGCCAAACCTTTGTGTATTTCTACTCCGGAATGACCTCCGGTCAGACCACTCAGTGACAGCTCATAGCAAAGCCCCTCTACCTCATGATATGCAGGCTTGAACACGCCCTTTACACATCCTCCGCCGGCACAGGCAACAGTCAGCTCGCCTTCCTTCTCACTGTCTATATTAACCAGTTTCTTTCCCTTTAAATCAGATAAATCAATGGCAATGGCACCATCCATACCCACCTCTTCATCTACCGTAAAGACTGCTTCCAGACGCGGATGCGGTATTTGATCACTATCTAAAAGAGCCAGTGCATATGCCACTGCAATTCCGTCATCTCCACCCAGGCTGGTTCCCTTGGCATAAATATAATCACCGTCTATATCTAAATCCAGACCTTCTTTTGTCAGATCCTTTTGAATGTCTTCATCCTTTACTGCAACCATATCCATATGTCCCTGAATAATGATTGGCGCTTTATCCTCCATTCCCGGAGTTGCTTCTTTGACAATCACTACATTGAGTGCATCATCCTGTCTGCAATACAGACCTCTTTCCTGTCCAAAAGAAAGTAAATAATCACTGATTTGCTTTACATTTCCGGAACCATGCGGAATGGAACAAATTTTCTCAAAATATTCAAATACCTTATTCGGCTTTAATGTTTCTAACATAGGGTCTCCTTTACTAGAAAAACCGGATAGTTTCCTATCCGGTTTAAATACTCAAAATGAATTAAGCAATTTTAGATTTTGCGATTTCTGCTAAAGCCTTGAAGCCTTCTGCATCGTTAACTGCCATTTCAGCAAGCATCTTTCTGTTGATTTCGATTTCTGCAACCTTTAAACCATACATGAATTTGCTGTATGAAAGACCGTTTAATCTAGCTGCTGCGTTGATACGAGCAATCCATAACTGTCTCATCTGACGCTTTCTCTGCTTACGTCCAGCGTAAGAAGAAGTCAGGGCACGCATAACGGACTGTTTTGCTACTCTATACTGTTTAGATCTTGCTCCTCTGTATCCTTTTGCAAGTTTTAAAACTCTATTGTGTTTTTTCTTTGCGTTTACTCCGCCTTTAATTCTTGCCATCTTATTACTTCCTCCTTACGACTTATAAATATGGTGTAATCTTCTTCATGTTCTTAACATTTGTTGCATCTGTCATTGCAGGTTTTCTAAGATTTCTCTTAGTCTTTGCAGATTTCTTTGTTAAGATATGACGCTTATAAGCTTTATTTCTCTTTAATTTACCTGTTCCTGTTACTTTGAAACGCTTTGCTGCTGATCTGTTTGTTTTAACCTTTGGCATTGTTATTTCCTCCTATCACTTTGTCCAAATCTATTTCAACTCAAATATAAATTTAAGTTAAAAGCTAAAATATGTTATTTCTTTTCGCCTAATACCATAGTCATGCTTCTGCCTTCAACCTTAGCCGGCTTTTCTACATTAGCTACTTCTTCAAGAGCCTGTGCAAAATCGTCCAGGATATGTTTGCTGGCATTCATATGTGCCATTTCACGACCACGGAAACGAAGTGTAACCTTTACCTTATCACCCTTTGTGATAAATTTCTTGGCTGCATTAATCTTTGTATTCAAATCATTAGTGTCAATATTTGGCGACAAACGAATTTCTTTGATCTCGATTGTTTTCTGCTTTTTCTTATTTTCTTTTTCTTTTCTGGCCTGCTCGTAACGATATTTACCGTAGTCTACAATCTTACATACAGGTGGCTTTGCAGTTGGTGCAATCTTTACAAGGTCAAGTCCTGCCTCGTCTGCAAGCTTCTGTGCATCTCTTGCTGACATAATACCGAGCTGTTCGCCGTCTTCCCCAATCAGACGAATTTCTTTGTCTCTGATCTGTTCGTTAATCATTAAGTCGCTAATAATGAAACACCTCCAAATTAAACATTAAAAAAAGTGGATACCCAATATCCACTCACGCAAAAATACACGAAAATAATTCGAATAATTTTATGAACGCCTGACAGCCCGATTGCCTCAGGGTGAGAGTGGATACTCTACTTTGCTAAGCACACATCTCGCATGCTTAAGTAGAATAACACACTCCGCATCCTATGTCAAGACATTTTTTATACTTGCTTTTTAAATGTGGAACATATCGTTTCCTTGCAGTCACAAGCTGTGCAGCCTGTAATTTCTACATGTTTTGCGTGGCAACGATATCCGCTGTTGTATTCACACTTTTCCGCCTCGCAGTCAATACTGACCACCTGGCTGGGATGTTCCAGACTGCTTTTAAAATGATCCCCTGTATCATTTCGAAACGAATCACAACAGGTTTCTCTGCTGGTATGAGCACTTTTACCTCCTACCATGATATCACCTTTGCTGCAGCTTCTGTCCCGGTTATACACACAGTTCTTTGCATCACATTTTAATTCTGCCATACTAATATCTCCCTTCCGCTAAAGGCTTTTTACTTCCATTCTGCCTTTACACTGTGATAGAGATAGTATGTGATAAATCTTTGTTATCTATTCGGTTTTATTTTAGCTGAATTAAATCTTTCCGTTTTTATTATCTCTTCTTCTCATCTTCCGGAAGTTCTACACGAATTTCCTTTGTACGGATTTCCTTGCAAAGTGCATCGATGAAATCATCAAGGCTCTTCTGTCCTTCATTACCTTCATAACGGCTTCTGACAGATACGAGTCCGTCTTCCTCTTCCTGCTGACCAACAACCAGCATATAAGGAACCTTATCCATACGAGCCTCACGAATCTTGTAACCAATCTTTTCTGAACGATTATCAACTGTTACATCCACATCGTTCTTTGCCAGTTCTTTTCTAACCTTTTCTGCATAATCAGCATACTTTTCAGAGATAGGAAGTACACGAACCTGTTCCGGACAAAGCCATGTAGGGAACTTACCTGCATAATGCTCGATAAGCCATGCCAGAGTTCTTTCATAACATCCCATAGATGTTCTGTGGATAATCCAAGGACGAACCTTTTCACCCTTTTCATCAATATAGTACATACCAAACTTTTCTGCTGCAGCGCAGTCAAGCTGGATTGTAACCATGGTATCTTCTTTACCATATACATTCTTTGCCTGGATATCAATCTTTGGTCCGTAGAAAGCAGCTTCTCCGTCGGCTTCTGTATATGTGATATTGTTCTTGTCCATAACGTCTCTTAAATACTGCTGTGTATTGTTCCAGTATTCTTCGTCGCCCAGATATTTTTCTGTATTGCTTGGATCCCACTTAGAAAGACGATAAGTTACATCTCCGTCAATACCCAGAGTCTTCATGACATAGTCACATAATTCTACACATCTGGTAAGTTCTTCTTCTGCCTGGTCAGGTCTCATGATGATATGAGCTTCTGTGATAGTAAACTGACGCACACGAGTCAGACCATGCATTTCTCCGGAATCTTCATTTCTGAACAGAGTAGAAGTTTCTGCCATACGATATGGCAAATCACGGTATGAATGCTGTTCATTCATATATACAAAATACTGGAATGGACATGTCATAGGACGAAGTGCCATTGTTTCCTTGTCTTCTTCATCCTTGTTCAGGATAAACATTCCGTCCATATAGTGATCCCAGTGTCCTGAAATCTTGTAAAGATCTGATTTAGCCATAAGCGGTGTTCTGGTACGAACATAACCCCATTCCTTATCTTCTAAATCTTCAATCCATCTCTGGAGTTTCATAATCATCTTGGTTCCCTTTGGTGTAAATAAAGGAAGTCCCTGTCCGATGACATCTACAGTAGTAAAGAGCTTCATTTCACGACCTAATTTGTTATGGTCACGTTTTTTGATATCTTCAAGATGCTCCAAATATGCAGCCAGCTCTTCTTTTTTATTAAATGCAGTACCATAGATACGCTGAAGCTGAGCCTTGTTTGAATCTCCTCTCCAATAAGCCATAGAAGATGAAATTAATTTAAACGCCTTGATGCCCTTTGTATTCATAAGGTGTGGTCCGGCACATAAGTCTACAAATTCACCCTGATCATAGAAAGAAATTTCTGCATCTTCAGGTAAATCCTGAATCAGTTCCACTTTGTATGGTTCCTGTTTTTCCTGCATAAATTTAATTGCCTCTTCTCTAGGCATAGTAAATTTAGTCAGCTTGTTGCCTTCCTTAATAATCTTTTTCATTTCAGCTTCGAGCTTATCCAGGTCTTCTCTGGAGAATGGTTCATGCTCAAAGTCATAATAGAATCCTTCATCAATAGAAGGTCCGATTGCAAGCTTTGCATCCGGGAATACTCTCTTTACTGCTTCTGCCAAAACATGTGAACAGGTATGACGAATTGTACGAAGTCCGTCTGCATCATTTGCGGTTAAAATATTCAGTTCGCAATCTGCATCTACTACTGTTCTAAGGTCTACTACCTTTCCGTCAATCTGTCCTGCGCAGGCTGCTCTGGCGAGACCTTCGCTGATATCCAGGGCAATATCATAAACACTCATTGCCTGAGAATATTCTTTACTGCTTCCATCCTTTAATGTGATTTTCATAATACTCTTCATTTCCTTTCTTCGGTTCTTTCTTCTTTATCTTATGAATTAATCTGCCATTCCGATTTCGTCATCGTCCTCTTCATCATCGTCGTCATCATCGAAATCATACTCAGCCCAGTTATTTCCACTGTCATTTCCGTTATTACTTCCGATTTGAATATGTCTCTTTGGCGAAAAAATCATTCCCAAAAGAGTTCCTGACAAAAATGCCACTGCAATGAGTAAAATAAATTCCAATGTAGAAAATTCCATCTCATCAAATGCATCTACCAATTCATTAAGCTTTTCTTTCATATACCTTCTCCTTTCAATTGTTACCGCCGACTTCGTCGTCGCTTGATTTTTCTGCAAAACTACAAAAGTCCCTTACACTACTACAACAGTAATGTAAGGGACGTATATACTACGCGGTTCCACCCTTTATTGCCCAAGCAAGGCCGCTCCATTTGATGATAACGGAATCACCGGACTGTATTAAAGTCACTCAGAGTGGGTTTTCGTCTGTTTCAAAAGGAAATGCTTCCAGCTCCAGGCATTTCTCTCTGGCATTCTTCGCAGATTACTCTTCTCTTCAACGTTTTACCATATAAACGAAAGAATTAGTTCTTTCCGCAGCACTTTTTGTATTTCTTTCCGCTTCCGCATGGACATGGATCGTTTGGATATACCTTTTCTTCCTTTACAACAGTAGTAGAAACCTTCTGTTCTTTGTAAAGTTTCTTTAATGTTTCTTCATCAAAGATATCCTTCCACTGTTCCAGGTTGTAAAGCCAGTCAGCTTCTGCTGCAACCATGTTCTTATATAATAATGCTTTGTCAAAGTTTAAGTTAACAACTGTATCTTCTTCCATTTCTTCGATTGGGTTTGCACTAACCAAAGAATCATTGATACCGTCAAGGAAACCTGTCATTGTCATCATGTCTACAGAATACTTTTCTGCGAGTTCTTTAACAGTTCCTTCTACCTTTTCATCAGGATTAGCTAAAAGTTTTTCATAAATAAGTTTTTCCTGATAGAAATATCTTTCCCAAAGTTTCTTTAAATCGCCTTTATTTGCTGTTTCAGAATAGGCCATAGCACGCCATGTTTGTAATAAAGCCATCTTAAGTTCTCCTTATCTTATCTAATTGGCAAATACGCCATATCTTTAGACAGTATATACTATTTTGTCTATTTTTTCAAATCCTTTTATTCCGGTTTCATCAAAAGATTTTCATTTGATACATTTCCGGCCTCGTCTGTTTTGCTTTCTGAGACTTCATAATAGCCCTCAGCTGTTTTTGTCAGAGAAATATCCTGCTGCCAGTTTTGATTGTAGCTAAGGTACGTAACAATTACATGACCCTTTCGATAATCAATCTTCATGTACTCATAGTATGGCTTGGTTTGATCCACCTTATTATAAGAAACATATTTTTTAATCTGGAAATCATAATATTTCGCCTGAAAGTTTTCTGACAGACTTTCATCTGACTGGTTCTTGTCCATATCCAGATAATCATTGGTATAAAGCTGTCTCTGCTTTTCCTTCATATTGGCCAGCATTTCACATTGCTTATATCCATCTGCATCCAAATATTTATGATAAAAATGATTAATGGATTCTTCTCTCTTTACCTGCGCGAACTTTGGAATCAGCACTACAACCGCCAAAAGCAATAAACCGATAACAATTGCCCAGTACTGTCTTTTCTGTTTCTTTTCAAATGCATACCAGAACGGAAGCTTCTTTTGTGTAATAGCAACTTCTTCCCGGCTGTGAAGAGACTCCATATCTATATCATCCGGCCAAATCGCTTCTTTAAATTCAGCGACTGTCTGGAATCGATTAAAGGAATACAGACTAAGTGCCTTCATAATCGCATCACTTTGGAAATCCATGATGCGTGTTCTCATTTCTGTCGGTTCAAAGGTTTCCTCTGCTTCATTAATTCGAAGATAATAAGCCGGAACCGTAGCAGCAGTTACATATCGATAAAAGATTGCTGCAATAGAATACACATCTGTCGCTTCGGTAATAGAAGCCTGGGTCAAATACAATTCAACCGGTGCATATCCATCCTGTCGAATCGCCGGATTTTGCAGACATTCCTTGGCCAGATCCTCAATCGGATTCATAAGCTGAATCAAAATCGGCTTGTGGTCATTTGATACGATAATCGTATCCGGCGTAATAGCTCCGTGATAAATCCCTTTTTTATGAAGTCTTTGCAATGTCTCCATAACAGGACCGAGCTGCTTCATAATATCCTCTACGGTAAACTTTAGGCTGTGTCTTTTGAAAAAGTATTCCGTCAAAGTCATACCCGGAATATGCTCTTCAATCACATAAACCGTGCCCTTTTCCTCAAAGCATGTCAGGATATTGGCAATTCCTTCGATCGGATAGAGCTGAATCAGCTTTTTCGCTCTTTTGAGCATATGCTCCTTCATTTCTTCAAAGGCTGCCTCATCATACATTCTTCTGCATACGATGAAATAGTCTCTGTCCGGATTTCTTTCTACAATTGCCTTTGGAAATAATTCCTTTACAATCACATTTCTGTTTCGGAAGGTATCATACCCCTTATATGCTACCGTAACTCCATTATCAGAAATCAGGCTTTCAATACGATAACGTCCGTCACCGATGGTTTCCCTCACCTGTAAATATTCTTTTGATATAGAAGTATTCCTTCTTCTCATAAAATAGTTCCCCATTTCTTAAAACATTCCGTTTAAGTATATATTCCTTTTTGATTTTCTGCAAGTTTTGACCCAAATTTTATTTTCTGCTTGTCATTTTCTCATCTTTTCGGTACACTAAAAAACAATCAATATTACCTTTGGAGGATACTATGTACAACAAAAAACAACGTATTGCAGCACTTATCTGCATTATTTTATTGGTTCTTTTATATGTGGTGACACTGATTTGTGCCATTTTCAATTTTGACGGAAGCGGTCGTTTATTTCAGGCCTGCCTGTTTGCAACCGTTGCAGTTCCGCTCCTGGCCTGGATTTATATCTGGATGTACGGAAAATTAACCAACAAACACACCATGGCATCCTTTACCACCGAAGATATGGAAAATGCCATTCAGGAAGCCACTGAAAATCAAAAAGAAGATAAAGAAACCAAATAGGTATATATAAAAAGAACTGAGCTTTTACTCAGTTCTTTTTTTACTAATTTATTAATTTACTGATTTCTAAGTCAACTTCTTCTTTTGTCGTATAGAGTACAGCCTCCATACCGACCGCTTTTGCGCCCTCAACATTTTCCAATCGATCATCAATAAACAAACATTCCGATTCTTTCAATCCATATCTTTGGCAAAGCAGACGATAAAACTCTGCATTTGGCTTTACCATTCTCTCCCGATAGGATAAAAGACCTCCGTCCATATAGGATAAAAACTTCATATCCTCTTTGCATTCTCTCTCGATTTTAGAAGGATAATTGGAAAGATAGTAGACTCCATAGCCCTTTTCCTTTAATTCCATAATCCAAGGGATGGTTGCCTCTCTCTCTTTTATGATTCCATCAAAGTTTTTATAAAAATGACGAATTTCTTTTTCAAGCTCCGGACTATTACCGAGAAATAAATCCAGCAAGTCCTGCTCTGAATAATGTCCACTGTCTCCCAGCTCCCATACAGGGCCTTCCACAGTTGCCTTTGCTATCTTTTCACACATTTCAGAATCGTATCCCAATCCCTCGATGTAATCCTTATAGCAAAAGTCGACGCATACATTTCCTATATCAAATACAATATTTTTAATCATTATTTCTTTAAAGGACTTTCTCTGTAAATAATATCGCTTCTCTTTGGACCGTTACTTACCATAGTAATTGGGTAACCGATTTCCTGTTCAATGAATTCGATATACTTACGGCAGTTTTCAGGAAGGTCTTCATAGTTTTTGATACCTCTGATATCTTCCATCTGGTTCTTCCATCCCGGAAGTACCTTGAGAACCGGTTTTGCCTTTTCAAGCTGATAGGTAACAGGGAAGTCTGTTGTTACTTCTCCGTCGATTTCATATCCTACACAAACAGGAATTTCATCTAAATATCCGAGTACATCGAGTACGGTAAATGCTACATCGGTTGTACCCTGCATACGGCATCCGTATTTAGAAGCTACACAGTCAAACCATCCCATTCTACGAGGACGTCCAGTTGTAGCACCAAATTCACCACCGTCTCCACCACGTCTTCTGAGTTCATCTGCTTCATCTCCAAAGATTTCAGAAACGAATGCACCTGCTCCTACTGCTGAAGAATAACCCTTACATACAGTAACTACCTGCTTGATTTCATATGGTGGAATACCTGCTCCGATTGCACCAAAAGCAGCCAGTGTTGATGATGATGTAACCATTGGGTAAATACCGTGATCAGGATCCTTTAATGTTCCGAGCTGACCTTCTAATAATACAGTCTTTCCTTCTTTAATTGCATTATTCAAGAAGAGGGAAACATCACAAACAAATGGTTCAACCATTTTCTTGTATTCCATAAGTGTTGCATATACTTCATCAACTGTCAGAAGTGGTTTGTGATATAAATGCTCTAAAATAATATTTTTCTGTGCAATGACACGTTCGATCTTTTCCTTAAGCGGAGCTTCATCCATAAATAATTCTGAAACCTGGAAACCGATCTTTGCGTACTTATCTGAATAGAATGGCGCAATACCTGATTTAGTAGAACCAAAAGACTTTCCTGCCAGTCTTTCTTCTTCATATGCATCAAATAATACATGGTATGGCATAACCATCTGAGCACGATCAGAAACTAAAAGCTTTGGTGCAGGTACACCTTTTTCTACTACTTCATTGTATTCATTAAATAATTTAGGAATATCAAGAGCTACTCCGTTTCCGATAATACTGGTTGTATGATCATAAAATACACCGGATGGTAAAGTATGAAGAGCAAATTTACCATAATTGTTTACGATGGTATGACCTGCGTTTGCTCCACCCTGAAAACGTACAATAATGTCTGCGCTTTCAGCCATCATGTCTGTAATTTTACCTTTTCCTTCGTCTCCCCAGTTAGCACCTACTACTGCTTTAACCATTCTTTTATTCTCCTTTTCTTGTCACGATTGCTCTGCAATCGGGGCATGCAAAGAATTTCTGTTTCTTTACATTGTTATTACTGCGTGGTTAACCCACAACGAGTAGTATACAACATTTACATTAACAATTCAAGAAGCATTCCTTTGCCTGTTTGTTTTCTTTTTTCTTAATATATTTCATAATCTCTTAAGTATTAAAACACATTTTATACACACTTTATGGATATACTAAACTCATCAAAGCAAAGGAAATCCCTCATTCCTGCTTTGAGAAAATGTTTCAACTCTTTATATTTTTTCATGAATCCCTCAAAAAAAGAGAAGGCTCCCGATTGGGAGCTTTCTCTTTTTTATGTTTTAGATCTTTTATTTCATATTAAACGTTGATTTCAGCCTTTACACCTAAAAGTGCTGCATTTTTGCTAAGAACAGGATTTACTACTTCCTCGAGGAATTTTTCTACCTGTCTTGGAGCACGTCCCACATATTTAGAAGGATCCATTGACTTTTGTAGATCTTCCAGACTCATATTGAAGTTTTCATTTGCTGCGATGAGTTCGAGAAGGTTATTGTCTTTTCCTTCCTGTTTTACATTCTTTCCTGCTTCCATAGAAAGAGTTCTGATGATTTCGTGAAGTTCCTGACGATTTCCGCCCATCTTAACTGCGTCCATCATGATATTTTCTGTTGCCATGAAAGGAAGCTCGCTCATTAATCTCTTGGTAATAACCTTGTCATATACTACGAGTCCGTCAACTACATTGAGACATAAATCAAGAACACCATCAATAGCCAGGAAACCTTCCGGAATAGAAAGTCTCTTGTTTGCCGAGTCATCCAGAGTTCTTTCAAACCACTGAGTAGCTGAAGTGATTGCAGGATTTAAGGCATCAATCATAACATAACGAGAAAGGGATGCAATTCTTTCGCTTCTCATTGGATTACGCTTGTATGCCATAGCAGAAGATCCGATCTGATTCTTTTCAAATGGTTCTTCTACTTCTTTTAAGTGCTGTAATAAACGAATATCATTACTCATCTTGTGAGCACTGGCTGCGATACCTGCCAAAATATTGCAGACTCTGGTATCCACTTTTCTGGAATAGGTCTGTCCGCTTACTGCATAGCAGTGTTCAAATCCCATCTTCTGAGCAATCATTGGATCAATCTTATCAATCGTTTCCTGATCGCCGTTGAAAAGCTCCTGGAAAGAAGCCTGTGTACCGGTAGTACCTTTTGAACCTAACATCTTTAATGTAGACTGTACATATTCAAGGTCTTCTAAATCCATTAAAAATTCCTGAGTCCAAAGTGTAGCTCTCTTTCCTACAGTAGTAGGCTGAGCCGGCTGGAAATGAGTAAAAGCAAGTGTAGGTAAGTCTTTATACTTATCTGCAAACTTAGCAAGCTTGTCAATTACGTTTACTAATTTTGTTTTTACCAGGCTGAGTGCCTCATTCATAACAATAATATCTGTATTATCACCAACATAACATGAGGTTGCGCCAAGATGAATGATACCGGCTGCCTTTGGACACTGCTGACCGTATGCATATACATGACTCATAACATCATGTCTTACCTGCTTTTCTCTTTCCTTTGCAACTTCATAATTGATATCTTCCTGATTTGCGATCAGTTCATCAATCATTTCCTGTGTGATAACCGGCTTGCCATCCTGAGAAAGGCCAAGTTCCATTTCTGTCTGAGCTAATGCAATCCAAAGTTTTCTCCAGGTTCTGAATTTCATATCCGGTGAAAAAATGTACTGCATTTCTTTGCTGGCATATCTTTCTGATAATGGGCTTACATATCTGTCGTTACTCATGTTTTTCTCCTTTAATGTGAATCATAATTTTCTACATATCTATATATACAATAAAAGTTTCTGTTGGTCAAACCCAAAGCTCTTAACTTTGGAACTTCCCGATGAATTCCTGAATACGGGTATTCGAAGAAGTAAAGATTTCCTCCGGAGTACCATCCTCTACTACGACACCGTTTTCCATAAAAACAATTCGATCGGATAATTCCTTGGCAAACTGCATTTCATGTGTCACGATAATCATCGTCATTTTTTCCTTGGCCAGTTCTCTGATAACTTTGAGAACTTCTCCGGTAAGCTCCGGATCAAGTGCACTGGTAGGCTCATCAAAGAATAAAATCTTTGGTTCTAAAGCCAGTGCTCTGGCAATCGATACTCTTTGCTTCTGACCGCCTGAAAGCTGATGCGGATATGCATCCTTTTTATCGGAAAGTCCCAGCTGCGCTAACAGCTTGTCAGCTCTCTTGGTTGCCTCTTCCCTGGATACCTTGTCTACATGAATCGGCGCATCAATAATATTTTTCATAACACTGTAATGCGGAAACAAATTAAAGTTCTGAAATACCAGTCCAAAATAATGATGAATTCGTTTCAGTTCTTTGTTTGACACATAGACACTTTTGTTTCCGTCACTTTTGGCTACGGTTTCACCCATATAACAAAGCTCTCCGTCATCCATCTGTTCCAGAAGTGTCGCACATCTTAAAATAGTAGATTTTCCGGAACCGGAAGGACCGATAATGGATACCACTTCACCTTCTTTGACAGAAAGGGAAAAATCCTTGATAACTTCCAAATCCCCGAATGATTTTTTCATATGATCAATTTTCAAAATCTCCATATTTCAACCTCCCTATTGATAGTAACTAAGCTTCTTTTCTAATTTTTCCATCAAAGTAGCAACGATTAAATTGAATATGTAATAAAACAAACCTGCTACCATCAGAGGAATAACGGTGGTCTGAGCTGCTGCCACCTGTTTTGCCAAAGTAAACATTTCTGCTACTGCGAGTACAAAGGCTAAAGAAGTATCCTTTACCAAAGTAATGACTTCATTGGTAACCGGCGGAATAATACGCTTTATTACCTGAGGTAAAATAATTTTGAAAAATGTCTGCGCTTTTGAATATCCGAGTACCTTGGCTGCTTCGTACTGTCCTACCGGAATGGACTCAATACCGGAACGATAGATTTCTGCGAAATAGGCAGCATAGTTTAATACAAAACCTATAATAACCGCTACCATACGATATCCGGATGCAATTTTGATACCAAAGATATAGTACGGAGAGAAGTACACCACGATAAGCTGAAGCATAAGAGGTGTTCCTCGCATAATGGAAATATACAATTTTGTGATTCCTCTGACTGCTACATGCTTTGACATTCGACCAAACGAAATAACCAGTCCGAGAGGCAAAGCAAATAATAAAGTCAGGAAGAAAATTTCTCCTGTGATTAACATACCCGATGCCAGCTGCATCAACATTGTGCCAAAACTCATAGTGCCCTCCTTTAAAAGCGCTTTCATTCATTAGATAAGGAAGAAAAAAGGTGTCTGTCAAAAGACACCTTTCTCTTTTTTATATTTTAGTTCATATAATTCTTGATACAGATTACGTCTGAAAGTTCCCATTCATCTGCGATACTTTCAAAGCTGCCGTCATTTACCATTTCAAATAAAGTTGCCTGAACCTGATCACGAAGTGCATCATTTCCGAGAAGGAAACCAACGCCGTACTGTTCTGATGATAAGTAATCATCTAAAATCACAAATTTACCTGCATCTCTCTGAGAGATCTGGTAGTTTGCTACACCGATATCCATAGCTACAACATCAACTGCACCGGCTTCTAAATCCATAAATGCAGTATTGTAATCTGCAAACTGTGTAAGATTTGCAAAAGTAGCTGTAAGATCTGCATCATCATCTAATGCTGCGAGAGCAGATGAATCAGCCTGAACTGCTACTACCTTTCCGGCAAGGTCAGCCTTGGTAGCAATTCCTGAATCTACTGCTGTTACAAATACCTGACTGTTATCTACATAAGGAACAGTCCATGTATAATCATTTTCTCTGCCGTCCATTGTAAAGCCGTTCCAGATACAACCAATAGCACCTGATGAAAGCTCCATATCCTTGGCATCCCAGTCGATAGGCTGCTTTTTCAGTTCCCATCCGTTTCTCTTACATACTTCTTCTGCCAGGCTTAAGTCAAAACCAACATATTCGCCGTTGTCATCCATGTATCCGTATGGTGGGAATTCTGCATCAAAACCAACTGTAAAAGTTGTCATTTCTGATGTAGAAGCCTGCTGCGCTTCTTCCTCGGCATCTTCATTTTCTACAACTTCTGTAGCCATTTCTGTCAAACCGGCTGCAAAATCTTCTTCTGTCTGTGTATCACCTTCTTTTGCACTCCCGCATCCTGTAAGCAGTGCAAATGTCATGGTCATACATGTTACCATTGCTAAAAACTTTTTCATAATTTTTCCTCCGTCGCTTTAGTATACTAAACTAAAATACAGTGCAATGGTATCATTCCTTTTTCAGAATGTCAACTCCAAGCATTTTTACAAAGCCACTTTCTGTCTCTTTTCTTCAAAGTCCGAAAGCATTTTCAGAATCTCCTTTGCATATTTCGGATAATCTGCCACCATATCTTTGATCAGATTCTGTGCTTTATCTGCGTTTTCCTGATTGTACTCCATCTGCTTACGAAGCTTTTGTCTTCTCGTAATCAGAGCATGTCTGACCTCGACCATTTCTCTCGGATCGAGTAGTGCCGGCACTTGATGAAGCCAGATCAGCGGATCAAACAAACGATAATTTCTCAAAAAATGCACCAGCATTTCCTGATTGTAATTCAAATCCTTTTCGGTTTCCTGAATATGTTCTCTTTCTTCTCTTTCACCCAGATATAAATTCCAGAGCTTTTCCAGATGTTCCCCGGAAGGAACATCGAATTTCATATAATAATAATCCAGTAAATTGGTGTTATTGACATAACGAATATTGACGCGATTCTTTAATAAAATCACCTTGTTAAGACTTCTGCTGGATCTCTTATACTCAAGCTGTGCATCTACATATTTCATATACACTACCAAAAGAATCAACACCAAAATTCCCATAACCAGTAAATATCCGAGCATGGTATCCATATGAAGTCCGATCTGTAGTCCTGCCAAAAGCAAAAGACAGCCAAATACAGCAGCTGTGGATAAAATCGCCATCGTACGTAAATTATCCATACTGATCATGGCTTCATTTTTGCGATACAAACAGGCCTGTTTTTCATTTTCCAGTCGTTTCAAATCCTCACGAATTGCCTGCTGATAGCTTTCAGCCTCTTTGATTTTTGCAATCCCCTCCGGAGCATCATTTTCCAGTCTTTGTATTTTTTCAAAATGATCGTCTGAAAGGCGATTCCCCTTCTTTTCAAACTTGATTTTATCTGACTGAAGCATCTCTACCGATCTGGCAATATCAATCAGCTGTTTCTTTTCCTCCGGCGGAATATACTCGATTTCCTCCATATCCCGAAGGTATAAATCTACGGTCTGATATTCCTTTTCATAGCCTTCAATCTGGTCCTGTGCATCCTGGATCTGTTCTAAAAGACTTTGAACATATTGCTGTCTTTCATACGAATCCTGCATATTTACCTGACCGCTTTCAAGGCTTACATTTTCCTCTGTCAGCTGGGGCTCATCGGTCGTTATTTTGTTTTTTCGAAATAAAGCTTGTAATTTATCCTTTAACATTTTATTCTTCCATCATTCCGGCAAGCTCTGCCAGTACATCCCCTATCTGCGGCTTTAATAATGCTGCATCTACCTGTTCATCCGCCTTGCTTTGTGCCTTTCCGTAAATAGCTTCTACTTCCAGAATCGCTGAGTAATACTGTGCGTGTGTAGCCGCATAATTGGTATACTCCTGCTTTGAAAGCAAAAATCTTTTACACAACAGATAATATTTCAAGGTCATATCATCTGCTTCCAGATCCAGACTTTCCTTAAAGTAAGCCTCGGCTGACTGGTAATCAAACAAAGCAAAACAGGCCTTTCCCATTCCGGCTAATATATATGCCCTGTGGTGATTGTTTTCGGCTATGCTGCCCAGACTGTAATAAGCAGAAAATGCTTTCACATATTGTTTTCTTTCTAAAAGGAAATCTGCAAATGCCTTGGACTTGTCAAACTCGGTAAGGGTCGCATTATAATCCAGAGTTTCTTTAATCTTATTCAGTTTTGAAGCTTCCACCGGAAATGTCAAAAGCTTTAATAACTCCAAACAAAAATCTGTCAGTGTAATTCCCTGCATGGTTTGACGAATCAGAGCATTGCAGGAAATTCCCAGCTCATTTTGAATAAAATTGAGCAGCTTTTCTGACACGAAATCATTCGCAATCAGCTCTGTCTTTTGACAAATCAAATATCCGATTTCTTCTATGGTATAAACAGATACTCCAAAGCCCTCCAATTCCAAAGGCGTCTGAGCTCTTTTTCCCTTTGTTAAATAAATCTGACTCATTTATTCTGCCCTATCTCCCAGTACAATTTCCTTTTCTATCGGCTCAAAAGCCGGAGCAAAAATCTCACCAAAGCCCATATCGGATATTGAAACCTTAATTACGTTTTCCGAAGGCATTGTCATACTCACCTTGAGACGATATGGTGCATCCTCTCTTTTATCCAGCGGTCCGAACGAAATCTGTTCCATATATGGTTTGTTTCCGTCTACCGGTGTAATCATAATTTCCAATACATCTGCAGCCTGACAGATAAACTCCGCCTCTGCCTGGGCATCAAACCAGCCGGTACCGGCATCGAGCATCGGACAGTATTCATCCTTTCTGTCACCTGCTACGCTGATTCCTATATTGGCACGAATCATCTGTTTTCCGAAAAACAGATACTGTTTTGTTTCCGCATTCGGGTAAAACTTAAAGATACCCGCATAAGCAGCCCCCTGGCTGTAAATATTGTTTCCGGCATATACCTTACGATTTTTACAAAGAACCTTTAAGGTTTCCTGATACCATTCCCCGTTAAAGCCGTTGCCGACCAGAAAGAAGGTAGATACGATATGATCCTTTACAAAATCATTGGCATAGCTGCAAAGATTATAATCCAGATCAAACAATGCACTGTCGTGCTGTGATATGGATTCATAATGTCTCTTTTTAACAAATTCCGGAACCTCACTTCTGGTTACAAAGGTAACCACCGGCTTGGTTCGATGATTCATTTCCAAACGATAGGAAACAAATCGTTCATTACTAAAATCAAATACGCCTGTTTCATAACCCAGGGAACGTTTTGGCTGACTCATCATATAGTTGAACAGACATTCCTCATGAGAAATCATATAAACCTGATCGATATCCTGAATAACGGACTGAAACAAGACTTCTTTTTGCTTTTTCATTTCCTCATAAAAAGGATCTGCAGTAAAAAAGAGTGCTTTGACCGTAACCTCTGAGTCCTGATGCATCTGAGATATTTTTAATTTTGCCGCATAGACGATTCTGCGTAAAAACAGGTTGCAAAGCATGGCCGAATCATACGGTTTTCCTTCAATCATGACATCCTGTCCCTTTGCAAAATATTCCCACAAATGCTCGATAAGCTCCATGGAGCCGGATTTCGCTTTTTGAAGTGCCTGGGCACCATAGTACCACTGATCCACTTCTTCCCTTTTTAAAATCAGGGTTTCAATCTGCGTTTCATCCTCTCTTGACGAAAGCTTCAGCGTCTCCACATTTTGTGCTCCGCCGCTCTGAGCATATGAAATTTGAGCATATGTCTCATTGACATCCAGTCCCAAAATTACTTCTATCATTTCATCAATTCTCCCAATGCATCATGAAGGGCTGACTGCTTTATATACTGCTCCAGCAATTCTTCAGCATCCTTCTTTTCCCCCAGTGCCAGACTCATCATGACATCATTTAACATGTCATAACGGGTAGCATCATTTTCGCTCGGCATATCACTCTTTTCCAAAAAGCCGCTCTGTGTCAGAGATGTGTTATCTCCCTGCGTATCTGTTTCCACAAAATAATATTCCATACGCTGTGAAAACATCATAAGAAAGCTCTCTACATAATAGCCGTCGCAAATTTCTTTCATTTTCTTTTTCAGATACAAATCCTTGTCATCCAAAAGATAATTTAATACCACTTCTTTTCCCGGAAGGGATCTGTATTCTAAATATGTCTTTCCTGCGTAAATGGAAAGTGCAGGAATAAAGCTCTTGAATTTTCTAAAGAATGGCAAGAACCCATCCTCTGTAATCACCTGCATTACCAGTCTGGTAATCAGTTTCTTTTGTTCGTCGGAGAACTCTTTTTTCTCCTGCGACATATAGTACAAATAAGAAATCACCGTAGTCTTTTCAAAATCCGTATTCATAGATAATGCTCTCTCGATTTGATTAAATACGATGTCCTTGCACAGTTCCTGTTTCACAAAATAATTGTAAGCCATTCTTTGCACAAAACGATTCACAATATTCGGTCTGTAAGAAGACTTGATATAGGATTCAAAAATCTCCTCCAGCTGAGAAACATATCCTCTGGCAAACAGATTTGCCTGAATAATTTTTTCCGCGATTTGCGTTACATCTACTTCCATTCCCAGACATGCCAGCCAGACATCTCGCATCTGTTTTACCGAGCCCTCAAAATATTTGGACAAATAGGCCAGCATTTCGGCTGTATACTTGCCGCTCTTGAACGTTTCATAGCACAGCACCAAAAGCTTGGAATCACAGCCTGCCTCCAAATCCAGTCTTCCGGTCAAAAATCTGGTAATAATCTTGGCCGACACTTCTTCAAATCCGTATTCAAACAGATATTCAAAAACCTTATCCTCATTTCCCATGTTCATGTAATAGCGGATAAACATGGCTCTTTGTTTTTGATTCGACTGTTTCAGTGGGAAGTTCTCCAGCATCTGATAAAGCTTGTCATACATCTGCTGCTCATCATATATTTCCATCAGACGACTCATAATGCGAATTTTAAAATCGTCCTCGACTTCTGTCGAAAAGGCCAATGCTTCATAAATCGGCCAAAGGTCAGGATCAGACATCAGGTCATCACCTTTGATATAGATTTCGTGGAGCAACAGTCCCACCTGTGCATTTTGTAAATCCTCCATAGGAAGTACATAATGCCCGGACTGAAAGACCTTGGTATCGGTTATCTTTTGTTCTTCGAAATAACGATTACCGTTTTCATCCTCCAGCAAAATCGTATAATCCGGAGTGTAACACCATACATATGCTTTTTGATGTTCAATCGGATATACCCTTTCTTTTTTCACATGGTCACTGATTACAACGACCTTTCTGGCTTTGGCATCTGCGACCTGAATACAGTGAGCAAACACCAGAAAATCCAGCTTGTCCTTTGCCAGTTCCAGGGCGGCTGCATCCTTGATGGTCGCTTTATAAAGATAGGCCATGTTTTCATTCATGGCTTCCTTGGAAAGCTGCTGCCACACAAAACTTTCAATCTGTGACTGATATTTATCTGCAATATTTCGTAAATCCTTTTTATTTTCCAGAATCAGGCGATACAAATATGCCTTTCTCTGATCCGGAAGATTGCAATCATAAGAAAAATACATAAGTACGGATTGCGGCGGCAAAAGAGGCTCACTTTCATCCATGGAAAGGAAAAAGTATTCATACAGAGAAGTAATACGCATTTCCTTTTTCACAGCCAGTTCATAATACTTATGGCTTTCCCGATCTCTTTTATCCATACGAATCAGTATGGTACAAATAGCCTGAAGCGTTTCCTCAAGTTCAAACAAATGATAGCTCTGATAAAGTGCATACAAAAGCTTGTTGGAAACATCCTTTTCTTTTTGCGCTAGGTAATTCAGCTGTCTGGCACTGCTTTGAGTAAACAAACCTCTGCGAATCGCAAATAAAATCAAAGAGGTTTCAAAGTCTTTTAATTTATTCAGACACGCTGTATTTTCCTCTACCACTCGAAATGCCTGTCGGTATAAAATCGGGCTGTTATAGCCCTCCGAATACAGCTTCTCATAGGCAGCAAACTTATCCCAGGTATCCATCTCTTCTTCCGGTGCGAGTGCTAAATACAGCACCACCATTTTAGGAATCGGATTCTTTTCCACCAGCTTTTTAAGCTCTGCATATGCTCTTCCGGTTACATTTTCCGCTTGATCCAAAACAGCACATAAAAACAGATAGTATGCATACTCGGTATCTCTTACCGATTTGTCATCCAGCATATTTTCTACTCTGGACAAAATCCATCTCGCTTCACTAAATCGTTTCTGAAGCAAAAGTACATGGGCCTGATAAAATCTGCCGGAAATGTTTTTACCATACCCGGAGTTGATTTTCTCTACCACCTTTTCAGCCTCTCTCAAGGTCTGCTCATCGATACCATCCGATGCACTATATATCAGATACTGATTCATAAGTTCATCAATCAGCTTTTTATAATTTCTGCGAAGCATAGTTCTTCTGTCAGAAGCAGCTTCTAAATTCACAACAATTTTACAGCTGATCTCTCGGTCTCCAAAACGGAAAATCAGATTTCCGACATTGTAGCCGTTTCTCAGCTTTTTCTCATCTACGATAAAACAGTATTCGCAAACCTGATCAATGAAGTCATCCTGAGTCAAATGCTCTTTGGTCACCTGTAAAAAGGAAGCCGTTGCACTCACCTTTACATCCAGATATCCCCATCCGTCCTTCATCAGTGAAACGTACTGATTGGAAAGACCACTGACATCCTGCAATATCAAAGTATCCTCCTTGAGCGATACCTGACATGCACTCTTTTTATGAATGGCAATCAGGAACTCATCTACGCTCTTTTGATGATTTGACATTCCGAGTAGTCCTTTGTAGATTCCGTAGTACTGATGCTCATGACCGGCAAATACATTTTTAAATTCCGGCTGATAAAACAGTCTGACTGCTTCGTCAAAATCTGTATGTGCCAAATTTGCAAAATGAAACAGGTTTCGAATCTTGGCAAAATCCTCTTCCTTTTGCTCATCTGCCTGTTCGCAAATTTTCACTTCAAACGGAATACGATATTCTCCCGCATTTGACAGGATACAAATCTCACTTTTAATAGTGCTGCCCTCATCCAGACCATGCGCATCAAACTTGTAATGCAGGGCTCCTTTGGCTGCACTCATTTCGTTTTCCAAACAAAGCATTCTGTAATGCCCGGAATAAAAGATACACTGCACCTCTTTTTCCTGTTTGCTCTGCCAGATAATTTCCCCTGTTGCCACTTCATCCTTTTGCAAAGATAAATCAATACGGGTAACAGAAAGTTCTAACTGATCATCATCATATGCAGTTTTTGTATCCTCCAAAAAACGTTCAATCCTGTACATTTGCTGCTGTTTCCTTTGCTTAATCCTTTATCGCAAGGCTCAGGCTTTACCCTCAAAACTCAAAAGCCCAAACTCCATATTATTATACCATTAACAGCTTTCATTCTCAACCATTTCTCTAGCTCGGTTCAGAGATTCTGCTGACGCCTACATAGATATTTGAAATCTCATACCAGGTGGCATAATCCGTATTTCCTGTTTGCGGCAAATAAAAGATTTTTTGAAAGGTTTTTACTGCATTTGCAGTCTTTGGTCCATAGATCCCGTCCTCTGAAATTTTAGGAATTGCCGGATAATTTTTCCCGATTCTGTTCAGCTGCTTTTGAAGCATTTTAATCTTGTCAGAGCGCATTCCGTTTGACAGAACATACCCCGGCCATGAAGCAGGGATTCCCGATATCGCACTCGCCTCGTTTATATATATATCTGATCCATAATAATACCGGAGAATCTCAATGGCTGAATAGCCGTTATCTCCCAGGTTCTTGCTTCCCCATTGCTTTAGTCCGCTGCAATTCGTTTTTCTGCCGTCGCAATAGGCCGTAAAAAGCGGCTGTCTCACTCCCGGTTTTGATAAATAATTGGCAAAAATCCGATCTACTATCTGATTGACATTCGTATAAATATTTCGCCCATAAATCCATTTCTGATCAAAGGCCGTCGAATTGGTGATCGTAAAATCGTAACCCTTCCCTCTGTACCATTCGGTATATACCCTATTCATGGTAAAGGACAGGATGCACAGGGTATTGGCAATAATCGTACTTTCCGGCCAGGTTGCATAGATTTCAGAGGATACCACATTTTTGATATAGTCCTTATACTTTACATAGTAATTCTTGGCACTTTTATCAGAAGGAACGCCGTTATGCACCACCACATATTCAGGAATTACCACTCTCGATAATACAATCTCTCCGCTTTCAGCCATCGGCTTTATCTCCTCCTCCGGCTCTTTGGGCGGATATTCTCCGTAAAGGGTATGTGCACCTATCACAATCTCCTCCACATCTTCCTCAGAGGATACACCATTTATTTTTTCTCCGATTGCATTCAGATTTACCGGCTGAACAGAAGTTACCTCCGGTAATATTTCACTTCCTTTGATTTCCACCGTTTCATATCCGTCTGCATGAATACGAAGTGTATAATCCGCATACGGCTTTTTATCCGAAGGCTCCTGACTGTATTCCAAAGGCGGAGCCGCCAGTTCAATCACTTCACTCTCACCGCTTTCATTTGTACTGACGCTCTCAATTACCTGCTCATCTCCCGAATGCATAATATCAATTCTGACACCGCGAACAGGATCATATCCGTTTTTCGTCACCTTGACAGACAACCTTCCCCTGTCGGTCAAATCCGTTTTAGCTACGCTTTCCTTGTTATTTTCAGGCATAAAAAAACCTCTGCATTTTTTTCTATTCTATGCAGAGGTTTTATAGCTGTTTACTCTAAATTCAATTTATTACCCATGATGTATTTTGTCAGGAAGAAGAATGCTGCTCCCATCGCTGCTGAAATCAAAGTTACAAACAAAAGGAACGCAAATGCCATCCACGGTGCTGAATTATCGTTTGCATAATTCATTAAAGATGTCAACGGAATTCCGGCATATGAAGATACTGTCTGAAGAACCACATATAAAAGTACATACATACCAATAGCAGCTCCCACTCTGTGTTTCTTGAAAAGTTGTCCTAAACTAACTGCGGCATATCCCATAAAAATGCTGGTAAAGACGGAAACAAATACCAATACAATCACAACAAAGACATATGCATAGAAAACACCACCGATTTCTTCTGTAATCACATTGATTGCGTGTCTGATGTCCATCTCATCAATCAGAGCAAAGATAGAGGTCTGACCGGTGCCTCCGACTACCAAAGTCACTATAGAAAAGAAGCTTACAACAGAACAAATCAAGCTCCAAATCGCTGCAACAAAGGCTTTTGACCAAATAAGCTGCGCCGGAGTAACCGGAAGTGTGTGCATCAAATATCCCTGGTCAGTATAAAGATTTCGATAAAAACGCATCCAAAAATAGAGACTTGGAATCATGCTGAGTGCAGCGATACTGAAAATATAGAAAATCATATAACTCATCAATGAAGCTTGATAAAGAAGGCTGTCATCTGCCGCTGCCCAGATATCATTAGCAAAAATAATGGTACCGATAATCGTCATCACAAAAACCAAAACATTTAAAAGAGTCATGAGTTTCCAACTATCTTTCCATTCATATATAAATAATTTCTTTAACATGCGAACACCTCCCTAAAGAAAGCATCAACTGTTTTACCTTTTTTCTCACGAATTTCATCTACAGTTGTCTTTAATACTAATTCACCGTTTTTGATAAAGATAACATCATCTAAAACACTTTCAATATCAGAAATCAGGTGAGTACAAATCACAACAGATGCTTCCGGATTATAGTTATTAATAATAGTTCTGATAATGTAATCTCTGGCTGCAGGGTCAACACCGGCAATCGGTTCATCCAAAATATAAAGCTCTGCTTCTCTGCTCATAACCAGAATAAGCTGTATCTTTTCTTTGGTACCCTTTGATAATGTTTTTAATCTCGCCTTGGATTCAATATTTAACTCGCTTAACATCTGCATAGCACGATCTGCTCTGAAATCCTCATAAAAATCTGAGAAAAACTGAATTAAATCTGCTACTGTTTTCTGAGCCTCTAAATAGGTTCTTTCCGGAAGATAAGAAATACATTTTTTGGTTTCTATTCCCGGTTCATGACCATTGATTAAAACCACACCCTCTGTTGGTCTTAACAAACCATTTATCATTTTTATAAGTGTTGTCTTTCCGCTTCCGTTTGGTCCTAAAAGGCCTACGATATGACCTTTTTCTATCATCATGTTCAGTCCGGAAATCGCCGGTGCTGAAGTAGGCTGATATCTTTTGGTAAGATTCATACATTCAACTAATGCGCTCATTTATTCTCCTCCCCACTGATTTTAGCTGCCAGCTCAATTGTCTGCTTTGGCTCAAATCCTAATTCTTTCATTTTACTCAAAAAATCTTTAATCTGTTCTTCTGCTATTGTTTCCTTAACAGACTGAATCGTGTCTATATCATCTGTTACAACACGTCCACTGGTACGCATGGTAACCAAAAGTCCTGTTCTTTCCAATTCAGCAAAGGCTTTTTGCATTGTATTCGGATTCACCCCCGCTTCTGTTGCCAGTTCTCTGACACTAGGAAGCTTTTCTCCTGCAGGATAGTAACCGGATACAATTCTCAATCTGATTTTGTCTACAATCTGTGCGTAGATCGGTCTGTCATTACTTAAATCCCACGGCATATCAAATACTCCTTTCTGTTTTATTGTTTATTTCGAATGTACTACTGTACTAAGTGCTTAATACAATAATACATCATTCATCAGAAATGTCAACATGTTTTTTTTATTTTTATTATCAAAAAGGAAGCCTTACATATGAAACATTCCAAAGGCGCTCTCGCTCAGTGGAAAGGACTAGCGGTGCTAAACTCGTGAGATACCTCGTTAAGCACCGAGACTTTCCAAAGCTTTGTCATCGTTTCATATGTAGGCTTCCAATAACACACAGACAATAACAAAAAAGAGCTACGGAATAATCCGTAGCTCTTAATATACTCATAATAAAAATCAAATTATTTAATAACTTTGATCCATCCTTCAGGAGCTTCAATCTTGCCCATCTGGATTCCTGTTAATGTATCATATAACTTCTGAGTAATAGGTCCCATTTTTTCCATACCGCTTGGAAGGCAAATTTCTTTACCATGATCAACGATCTTTCCTACCGGTGAAATAACTGCAGCTGTACCGCAGAGACCACATTCAGCGAAGTCTTTTAATTCTTCTAAGTATACTTCTCTTTCTTCTACTTCCAGTCCGAGGTAATCCTTGGCAACTGTCATAAGAGAACGACGTGTGATAGAAGGTAAGATACTGCTTGACTTAGGAGTAACAACCTTATTGTCTTTTGTAATGAAAAGGAAGTTAGCTCCACCTGTTTCTTCAACTTTTGTTCTGGTCTTTGCATCCAGATACATATTTTCATCAAATCCTTCTTCATGAGCAGTAACAATTGCATGTAAGCTCATTGCGTAGTTAAGACCGGCTTTGATATGACCTGTTCCGTTTGGAGCCGCACGGTCGAAATCACTAATCTTGATAGTTAATGGTTTTACACCGCCCTTGAAGTATGGTCCAACCGGTGTAGCAAAAATACGGAACTGATATTCAGTTGCAGGCTTAACACCGATAACAGGGTTGCTGCCAAACATATATGGTCTGATATAAAGAGAAGCGCCGCTTCCGAATGGAGGAACATATGCTTCATTTGCTTCGATTGTTTTTACAACAGCTTCTACGAACTTGTCTTCAGGGAAAACAGGCATCTCTAATCTCTTTGCTGAATCAGCCATACGAGATGCATTTAAGTCAGGACGGAAAGTTACGATATGTCCGTCTTCTGTTGTATATGCTTTCATACCTTCAAATACTGTCTGTGCATACTGTAAAACACCTGCACATTCACTGATTGTAACAGTTGCGTCCTCAGTTAATGTACCTTCATCCCATGCACCGTCTTTAAAATTTGATACAAATCTCTGTTCTGTCTGGATATAACCAAAGCCAAGGTTTGCCCAGTCTATATTTTTCTTTTCCATTTTATCGCATCCTTTCTCGTATAAATCGTCAAAAATAAGTTCTTTGACCTTTCTCTAGTTTAACCCTGCTATTTTCTACTGTCAAGACAACATTTTTACATACTATAGAATGCATAACTATAGATTATATTAATGTCGTATGCTATACTGTACATAGAACTTTTCATTGTAATACACTCTCATTTTACCCAGTCGTAAAATGACCAGAAACGAGGTATCCTATGAAAAAATACATAGCCAATTATATAAAATTAATAAACCGCGATGTCGGCCGTGAATCAGAGTCCAATCGTAACGCTGTGCTGACCAGAATTCTGTGTACCTACAGTATCCTGTACAGTATTTTAACAGCTGTCATTTTGGCCACAAATCCTCTGATTTCGATTTGCATCGGTATGATGTTTTGTGTCGGTGTTTACGCCGGAGCTTTCATCTGTACCTATGAATCCAAGGTGAATTTAGGGATTTCAATTTATCTCGCCATTACTATGGTTCAATCCGCTGCACTGACCTTTGCTGTCGGATGGAAATATTTTTATGCACCAATCGCACTTATTTGCTTATTTGCAGTGTATTTTAACCTTTCCATTCCGCTGAAAAAGAAAATCTTGTTTTCGGCAATCATCAGTGTCTATCTGATTCTTTTAGTTTTTGGATACGGATTTATAGTAGCGCCGTTAGCAATCCAGTCTATAACTGCCACGCTGACACTGATTGCAAATATCATTTATATTATCATCAGCATTTCTTCGATTGCATATTTCTTTTGTACCAATTACATGCAGTCAGAGGAAAAGATTATTCAGTACAACAAAAAACTCGAGCAGATTGCTTCTACAGATCCTCTGACTTCTCTTTGGAACAGACGTGCCATGAATGAGCACTTGGCTCAACTGGTAAAGGAATACAAAAAATATGACAAAGACTTTTCCATTGCCATTATGGATATTGACTTTTTCAAAAGAGTAAATGATGAGTATGGACACGGAATGGGTGACGTCGTTTTAAAATCTCTGGCTTACCTGTTGAAAACGAGAATTGAAAATCACGGACATGCCAGTCGATGGGGAGGCGAGGAATTCCTGCTTACCTTTGAGGATATGGACTTTGAGGATGCCTGCAAACTGATGGAAAGTCTTCGAAAGCAAGTCGAAGATCAGCTTTTCACAGATGGCAAGATATCTCTTAATATCACGATCACAGCCGGTATTTCAGAATTTATATCTCATGCTACACTCGATAGTCTGATTACAGAAGCAGACGAAAAACTATATATCGGAAAAACCTCCGGCAGAAACCGGGTTATCACACAAAAAAAATAAGCCTGACGGCTTATTTTTTTTGGTATGTTGTAAATGCATAAGTCAAATCAAAATAGGTCTGCTCTTCGCTTTCTGCTGTCATTTCCCACTGCGGATCTTCATCCAGATTTGGGAAGTAGCTGTCAGCTTCATATGCATGATCAATCTTGGTAATATATGCCAAATCGCAATATGGTAAAAACTGTCTGTAAACACTGTCTCCGCCGATGCAATAAATATCATCCGAAATCTCTTTTGCCTTTTCGATGGCTTCCTCCACACTATGAACTACAATCGCATCTTTTACCTTGTAATTCATATCTTTGGTCAGGACGATATTGGTTCTGCCGGCCAAAGGCTGTCCCTGTGGAAAACTTTCCAATGTTTTTCTCCCCATGATAATTACTTTACCCAGTGTTTCTGAGCGGAAGAATTTCATATCATTCGGAATATGTACCAAAAGAGCATTCTTTCTTCCGATCCCCCAGTTTTTGTCTACTGCTACAATGATCTTCATTCTGTTTCTCCTTTTACTGTCTCGATCGTTTCAATCGAGACCCTTCATAGTTTTCTATTTACTTCAATATCGATTTATCAGATTGCAATCGGAATATTTAAAATCTGAGGATGTGTTTCATACCCCTCAAGCTTTACATCATCTCTGGTGAACTGATAGAAATCATGAATATCCGGATTGAGCCAGAATTTTGGTGCTTCCAAAGGCTCTCTCTGAATGAGTTCCTTGATAATCGGAACATGTCTGTCATAAATATGTGCATCCGCGATAACATGCACGAGTTCTCCGACCTTCATATCACAAACCTGTGCAAACATATGCACCAGCACTGCATACTGACATACGTTCCAGTTGTTTGCAGCTAACACATCCTGAGATCTTTGATTCAAAACCGCATTTAATGTCAGCTTATCATCTCCCGGTTTCTGAGTTACATTAAAAGTCATACTGTATGCACACGGATATAAATTCATTTCATGCAGATCCTGATGTACATAGATATTTGTCATAATTCTGCGGCTGAACGGATTGTTTTTCAAATCATATAATACTCTGTCTACCTGATCCATCATGCCTTCTTTGTACTGATGCTTTACTCCCATCTGATAACCATAGGCCTTGCCGATAGAGCCGTCTGCATCTGCCCATTCATCCCAAATATGGCTATGTAAATCATTGATATTATTTGACTTTTGCTGCCAGATCCAGAGGATTTCATCGGTTGCACTCTTGAGCGCTGTCTTTCGAAGTGTCATAATCGGAAACTCTTTGGATAAATCATAACGATTTACCATACCAAATTTCTTGATGGTATATGCGCTGGTGCCGTCCTCCCAGTGCGGACGTACCTTTTCTCCTTCTGTACTGGTTCCGTTTGTTAATATATCCTGACACATATCTATAAATATGCGGTCTGCTAAACTCATTGAATAAGTTCTCCTTTCTATCGATCCCATTTATCGCACAGAGCATTAATCTGATCTGCAAACTTGGCCAGATCTTTATTTGCTCCGCCTTCATTATGATGAATTACCGTAATAAGTCTCTGACCTGCTGCCAAAAGTCTGCTAAAGATATCAGAAACAACCTTACGTTTCTTCACAGGAACACCTGTTGTCTCATAAGTAATTTCATTATTGATTAAATCAAACTCTGTTCCGCTGTACGGAGCATAAGTCGTGTATCCGTATTCATGTTTGAGACACTGTGCAAAGGCACCGCAAACAGTATCCTCACCGTGAACCACAAAGACTCTCTTTGGCTTTGTCTCAAACCCGTTAATCCATGCAATCAGACCATTCTTGTCCGCATGTCCGGATAAACCGGCCAGCTGCATAATCTTGGCACGAACCTCAATCGTTTCGCCAAAAAGCTTTACCTCTTTTACACCTTCTACCAGGGCTCTTCCCAAAGTACCCAGTGCCTGATAGCCTACAAATAAAATCGTACACTCTTCTCTCCAGAGGTTATGTTTTAAATGATGTCTGATACGACCGGCCTCACACATACCTGAGGCTGAGATAATTACCTTTGGTGTTTCATTAAAGTTAATCATCTTGGATTCTTCACTCGTAATTGACAGACGAAGATTTGGGAAACTGATCGGATTGATTCCGCTTTTTACCAGCTCCATGGCTTCTTCATCAAAACAGTTATAAATATTCTTTTGGAAAATTCCCGTTGCTTCTACCGCCAGAGGACTATCTACATAAACCGGAAAATCCGGATATCCTTCCACCAGTTTCTCCGACTTTATCTTTCGAAGGAAATACAAAATTTCCTGTGTTCTGCCGACTGCAAAAGAAGGAATTACTACATTACCGCCCTTATCAAAGGTTTCCTTGATAATCTGACAAAGTTCCCCGATATAGTCCGGCTTATCTGCGCTGTGAATGCGATCGCCGTATGTGGATTCCATTACCACATAATCTGCTTCCTGGGTATAAGTCGGATTCTTTATCAAAGGCTGATCTAAATTTCCGATATCTCCGGAAAATACCACCTTTTTGGTTATCTTATTTTCAGTCAGCCACACCTCAATACTGGCAGAGCCGAGCAAATGTCCGACATCAGTAAAACGAATCTGAATGTTTTCACAAACAGTAATCATCTGATCATAATGACACGGAACAATCAGCTTTACCGTTCCGTCGGCATCTTCCATGGTATAAAGAGGTTCAATATAATCGTTGTTGGCACTTCTTTTTGCCTTTCGATTTTTCCACTCTGCTTCCTGACTCTGAATATGTGCACAGTCACGAAGCATGATACTGCATAGGTCTGCTGTAGCATCTGTCATAAAAATCTGACCTCTAAAGCCCTTTGCATACAACAAAGGAAGAAGTCCGGAATGATCCACATGTGCATGGGTTAAAAATACATAATCCAGCATAGATTCAGGAACCGGAATCGGAACATTTTCATACACATCCACGCCCTGTTCCATACCATAGTCAACTAAAATGTGCTTACCGGCACATTCCAAATAATGACAACTACCTGTTACTTCATGGTCTGCTCCTACAAATGTCAATCTCATATGCAATACCTCCCCGCTTGTTTCACTTTACACTATTCTATTGTCACTACTACTATACCCTACTTTATTTTACCACAATAAGAGAAGAATTGCTATAAAGCAATTCTTTTGATTGCTCTCCCGGACAGGCTCCACGACGCCGGGCCGCGGCAAATAAAAAGAGGGAACCTACCATCGTTTTAGGTAAGTTCCCACTACTTTCTCTTTGATTAGATTTCTGAGCAAAGGAATAAAAGTTCATTCCATCTCTTGTCTACTTCCTTCTGGAAGGCTTCGATTAAATACTCATTTTCAGGTTTAAATAAATGTTTAAATCTGCCCTGCTTGATCAGGAAATCTTCGATTGGTAATTTCTTCTTTGGTTCATAGCTGAGGCTCCATTTACCGTCAATGACTTCAAAGAGTGGCCAATAACAGGTCTGAACAGCCAGGTTACAAATCTCAGGAAGATCCGGTGTATCATATCTCCATCCTCTAGGACATGGAGCCATGATATTCAAAAATGCTGCTCCCGGTGTGTAAATAGCCTTTTCTGCCTTTTCGTATAAATCCTTCATATTTCCGATAAATGTAGTCTGTCCTACATATGGAATATGATGAGCTGCGATGATTTCAGCCAAATCTTTTCTGGCCTGTGGCTTACCATCAGAAACCTTACCTGAAGGAGTTGTGGTGGTATCTGCAAACTGTGGTGTTGCACTGGAACGCTGAATACCTGTGTTCATATAAGCACCGTTATCATAGCAGACATAAACCATATCATGTCCACGTTCCATAGCACCTGATAAAGACTGGAATCCGATATCATAAGTACCGCCGTCTCCACCGAATGTGATAAACTTGAATTCTTCTTTTACTTTACCTTTTTTTGCAAGTGCCTTGTAAGCAGTTTCTACACCACCCATAGTAGCACCGGCATTTTCAAATGCATTATGAATATAGCTGTCTTCATATGCTGTATACGGATACATAAATGAAGATACTTCCAGACAACCGGTAGCATTTCCGACTACTGCCTTGTCGCCCGGATGAAGTGCCTTTAATACATTTCTTACTGCGATAGTTCCGCCGCATCCTGCACACATACGATGTCCCGGTGCTAAACGTTCCTGTCTTTCCTGTATTTCTTTAAACTGAAAAGTTTTCTTATTTTCCACGATGATTCTCCTTCTTCCTATTCTCTAAGACCCATGTAACAATATTCCTCTTCCTGTGAAAGATCCAAAGTAAATAATCTTTCATATAAAGCACGAACATCTGCTGTTGTTACATCACGACCGGATAAACCATAAACTACCTTTAATACATCAGCCTGGCTCTTTGCTCTAAAGAGTGCTGAAGAAAGTTCTGCTGCCAAAGGACCACCATTTGCACTATAGCTTTCGCAACGGTCCATAATAGCGATTGCCTTGCAACCAGCTAAAGCCTTGGCCATTTCTACACCTGGGAATGGTCTGAAGACACGAACCTTTAACAGACCCACCTTGTGTCCTTCATTTCTCATTTCATCAACAGCATCCTTGATTGTTCCGCAGGCAGAACCGATTGCTACGATTGCATATTCTGCATCTTCTAAACGATATTCTTCAAAGAAACCGTACTTTCTGCCGCTAATCTGTTCAAATTCCTTGGCAACATCTAAAATAACCTGCTTTGCATTTTCCATAGCTACTGCCTGAGCTTTTTTTGCTTCCATACAATATGGAGAAACTGCATAAGGTCCGACTGCCATTTTTTCTGTTGGGTGAAGCAGATAATGCTCCGGTTCAAACTCACCAACAAATTTCTTTACTACATCATCCTCTAATACTTCAATGTTTTCTACCGCATGACTGGTAATGAAACCATCCTGACAAATCATAATCGGAAGTAAAACATCCTTGTGTTCACTGATTCGATATGCCTGAACAAAGTTATCATAGGCTTCCTGATTGTTTTCAGCATAAATCTGAATCCAACCCGAATCTCTGGCACCCATAGAATCTGAATGCTCACAGTTGATATTGATAGGACCTGATAACGCTCTGTTAACAACGGCCATAGTAATCGGTAATCTGTTTGATGCAGCTACATATAAAACTTCCCACATGAGGGCAAGACCACATGAAGAAGTAGCTGTCATAGTTCTGGCTCCGGCAGCACTCGCTCCGATGGCAGCACTCATAGAACTATGTTCACTTTCTACAGGAATAAATTCTGTATCCATTTCGCCGTTTGCAATATAGTTTGCTACAAACTGCGGAAGCTCTGTAGAAGGTGTGATAGGGAATGCCGGCATAACGTCCGGATTAATCTGTTTCATAGCGAGGGCAACGGCTTCGTTTCCACTCATTCTGTCTTTCTTACTCACTTTATCTTCCTCCCTATCCTACTGAATATCTTCCATTGAAATTGCATGGAACGGACATGCCTTAACGCAGATTCCGCATCCCTTACAATGATCTAAGTCAAAGTTTCCTCTTCTTCCGTCCTTTACAGGAATACAGCTGTCCGGACAATAAGGTACACAGAGAAGACAGTCTGTACATTTTTCGTGATCAAGGATAGGAGTCTGAGTTCTCCATTCACCGGTTTTAAAAAGTTTGCTGGTAGCAGGCTCATGAATCTGTAATCCTGTTGTCAAATCCTGCCATTTTGTATTTTCATTAATATCTTTTGCTGAAAGTGCCATTTTATTTCCTTTCTATTTATAAGTCTGTATCTTTTCAAAATGTCCGATTAAGAACGAACTGATTCCAGTGCCATCTTGAGAGCCTTCATATTACCTTCTAATACTTCCGGCTTCTTTGCAAATTTATGTTTCAGACTTTCTTCCATTTCCTGAAGGAACTTGTCATCATCCATAATACCTGCAACCTTAACAATACCTGCCAGCATCGGAGTATTTGGGAAATACTTTCCTAATGCTTCAATCGAAATTGCTCTCGCATCCAAAGTATAAACCTTTCCTTCATATCCGTTTAAATACTTTTCTACAGCAGCCTTTGGCTGTCTGGTGTTAATTAAGATAGCGCCCTCTTTCTTAAGTCCCTTTGTAACATCCACACTACCAAGCAGTGTTTCATCTACAACAACTACAAAGTCAGGCTCATAAATATTGGAATGTACTCTGATTTCCTTGTCACTGATTCTGTCATATGCAGTGATTGGCGCACCCATACGTTCCGGGCCGTACTCAGGGAATCCCTGTACATGCTTTCCTATATTAAATGCAATATCCGCCAACAATAATGCTGCCGTCTTAGCACCCTGGCCTCCGCGGCCGTGCCAACGAATCTCACATAATTCGTTCATTTTTTGTCCTCCATTTCCTGTCTCCATTGTTTACAAATATAAACAATTACATTTAAGCTGCTTCTTCAAAAAAATCGTCACTATTCAGTATTCTAATGCAAGAATTCTCGATTGTAAAGTCAAAAAATGCCTTTCCATACTTCATTACTCTTTTCCTGCAAGTATTTTCTGCCGTTTTTCATAGCCTCAGACAGCGCGATTCCTCTGCCGATTTCTACTGCCTGAATACCATTTTGTAAAAGTTTTGAGGCAGGAAGTTCACAAATTCCGCAAAAGGCAATGATCGGTTTTTGCCCGCTTCTTCTCTTGATTCCGGACAATACCTTTCCCATCAGAGACTGCTCATCCAGCTTTCCTTCTCCGGTCACTACCATTTCACAATTATCTAAAAGACTGTCAAACTGATACAAATCCAAAATAACATCTATTCCGCTTTGAAGCTTTGCATTTAAAAAAGCCACGCAGCCCATACCGGCGCCGCCCGCTGCTCCGCCGCCTTTTATCACAAGGAAATCCCGGTCCATCGTTTCCTCTAAAAGCTTGGCTAAGTGATGCAGACCAGAATCAAGCATCGGAAGCTCCTCTGCTTTCGCACCCTTTTGAGGACCATATACATAAGCTGCTCCGTTTGGACCGCATACCGTATTTTCCACATCGCACATCACGAGAAATGTACTTTCTTTTATTCTCTCGTCCATCTGTTCAAAACTGATCTGACAGATATCAGATAACGTTCCTCCATCCGGAACAAAACTTTCCTTTTTCTCATTCAGAAAAACGACTCCGAGTGCTGCTGCCATCCCACAGGCTCCGTCGGTCGTCGCACTGCCTCCCAGGCACAAAATAAAATCTCTCGCACCTTGATCAAGGGCTGCTTTAATCACCTGTCCAAAACCATAGGAAGTCGCCTTTGTCGCCTGAAAACTGTCCTGCTTGGTAATACCGCTGGACTGTGCAAATTCTACAATGGCTTTTCCATCCTCACAGATGGCATAACAGGCTTTGGTATCCTTCCATTCCGGGGACTTCACATCCACTTCATATCTCTTTCCCTTTATCGCAGAAAGCAGGCAGTCAATACTGCCCTCACCACCATCCGCAATCGGAATACAAATCGGTTCAAAATCCGTATATTTTTTTACATCCCCGGCAATTATTTCTGCCACTTCTTTTGCTGACATACTTCCTTTAAAGCTGTCAGGCGCAATCAATACTGTTTTTTTCATATATATCTCCATCTCAAATCGGTACATATAAATGTCCCGATTGAAACAATCGGGACAAAACACTCACTATCCTACCAGTTGGATACAACCTGCAATCAATAACTGTCCTACATAATATGCTAACAGATTAATTGCACGAAGCGGCTTAATTTTCTGGCCAAAGGAATAATAAATCATAATAAAATCACTGACTACAAATAAAAATGCTCCCAGCAAAAATACCAATGAAAGGTTGGAAAGTCCTTTGGAACAAACCAGATTTACTGAACTTGAAAACATTGCAACTACAATAATCAAATATACATATCCGAAAATTTTAAGCCCCTTTGACGGTGCTGTAATTTTCTTCATAAGCGGCGGAATGGCCACCACCGACAAAACCAGTGTCAATAAAAGCGTAATATAAAGCCTGCTTTCTGCTTCCCCCAGCAAAAAGGCAATGTACAAAAAGTGTCCTGCCAGAAAGGCCAGAATACCGACTGCAAAAATCCGATTAGATTTTGCTCCTTCGTACAAATTTCTCATATTAAGAAAGATATCGCCCAACATGCCGAGTACCAAACCGATTATAATCAAAATTCCCACATTGGTCGGATGATCGACATAGCATATCACTCCTAATAATACAAAGAAAAAAGACGCTATCCCCTTCAAAAGCGTTGCTTTTTTCATTTCGCCTGCATATTCGCTTTTTATAAAGCAAACATCCACGCCAAGACCTATCAGCGAAATCATCGCCATCACCATAGGCATCATGTTTCATTTCCTCCTTTTTCCCTTTTTATGTATTGTCTCGATGGTATCTAATACCCCTATTCATTCTGAATGATTGCATAGATTTTGCTTTCTGCCTCCACTGTGCTTTCACTCGCCTTCTTTTCCAGCTCCTCAATATGTCTCTTGGTCGTCGGATAAGTCGTTAAATCCTTGTATATAAAGTAGGCGGCACTCAAAAAAAGAAAACCTGCCAAGACTGAAGAAAAGACCACAGACAAACCAATAAGCGGAAGTGCCTTAATGATGGTTGCTCCCGTTCCTATCAAGGATACGATGGTTCTCAGATACGATAAATGTGTCTGTTCGACTGCCAGTTTGCTGTTGGTAAATGCCAGCTCCGTACGATATTTGGACAAATTGGTACGCTCGAGTGCCATTTGATTCTGATTATATGCGAGTGCCTTTTTCTTGGTCACAGTTTCAGGAATATCTCTCGGATCAGCTGATTCAATTTCCGATTTGAATTTATTCACACCGCGTCTGCTCATACTCCATCCTCTTTTCATTCAAAATGCTTTATGTCCTATTATTTTACCTTAAATAAACCAAACTGGGTAGTCTATTTTGCATATGCAATCTGCTAAAATTTCCTTCCATGCCCGGTATGTGTCGTTCCGGAATGTCCTGTGTAACTCGACTTATAACTCGAACTATGACTGCCTGACGAAGAAGAATAGCTGCTCGATGTATTTTTCGGTGGAATATAAACTCGTTTCAATGTTCGATAAAGGAAGGTTTCACTCAATTTCTGAGCCTTTGTATTCTTTCGGTCCAGATAAGAATATGCGGATGTCTGCGTACTAACCGTTCTCATGCTGTCTTCTGCACGGGACAAGGCAGCACCTCCATATACCAGTCCGATGAGAGCTGAAAGAATGGTAATCATCGTCCAATATATTCTGTTTCGCGGTACCCTGCCGGTTTTCAGATAATGTAAAAGGCGCCTTTGCGCATCAAAAAGACGACCATATCCGCCATCGGCAGCACTCGCATTATTTTCAATTCTGGATAAAAACTTATTTGGAATTCGATCCTTCATATCTCCGTACAGATACACATTGAGATATTTTACTTGATCCATTCCGCTATTTTCGATACTGAAAAGAACCGCATCCTTTTCATACCCCATGCCTGCCATATATAGGTTGTTGTACCTGACATTATTTAGTCCCAGCTTGTCATGCGTCGTATGAAAATATGCATTCACTCCATAATTATCTTTTAAGTACCGGGCTTTTTCTTTCAATGTCTCTACTTGTTCTGCAGAAAGCAGTCCCCACTCATCTACCACAATCTCTGCATCCGGATTATAGTAATCCGAATTTTCCAAATCCTTTTCATACCAAAATGGAGGTCTGGCAATACCAACTGTATAGACGCTGTAAACATCTTCAATCCAGTCAGACAATGCTTTGTCATAGTCACCGGTTGCCAGCGTCTCATACAAAAAATCATCGAGACGATTGGCCACGCCCTGTCTCATCAAATCTCTGGTCAAAGACCCTGTCTCCGCTGTCCAGCCGCCGCGCTCCTCGGGATTCATATCCAGAAACAATACCATACCTTCATGTTCTTCTCCGATTCCATACCCGTTAAAATCATAAAAATCAGCAGCATACATATCATCACCGAGTCCATAATTGCTGACATCCGTAACAATGACGATATCTTTTCCCGTCTCATCTGAAATCTCTGCGATTCTGGCTTTCATTACCTCTTCGCATTCATCTGAAATAATGCCGGCATAGTCCACAACCCTTGGCATATCTTCATCAAAGTAAACATAGGCTTCATCTAAATTTTTCGGAAACCATTCCGGTCTTTCTTGACCTTTTCCACAGCGCTCAAAATCACCATTTTGCGGCGACACAATATCCTCCTGTGGTGCTGCCATCTTGAGATCTTCTACTTTGATATCTTCTTCCTCGGCTTCAGCCTTATTCCTAAGCGTCTCCAGTCCGCTTCGAATCAGCTCCTGACAGCCATAAACCACACCATACACTCCGTTGTTTTCACGAAGCGAAGGAACCTTTTCAACAATATAGTCCAGATACTGCCTAGGGAATACATCCTTGGCATTTCCCATCGGCTGAATAAAAAGCTCCTGCGTATCTTCTATATAAAGACACATAAATCCGTCCTGAGTTTCGCCATATCCAAAATCACAGCTTTGATACAGCCCCTTGGCAAACGCCTCCATAGTATCGTCTTTTAGACGTTCCTTTGGAATCGTAGCAATCGCCACATCGAGCTGATATTTTTCCAGACAATCCGTACTCACCAGGTCCAGACTGTAAATCTCATCCTTTGTCAGAGAATCTGTAATATCCATGATGCGAGAAAATTCCCGGCTCCATAAATCAGACTCCGTCGTTTCTGATACCTCAGTAGCTCGGATTTGCGGCGGCAATATGAAGCAAACCAGGAGGAGCATACAAAAAACATATATTTTAACTTTTCTCATAGTATCAGCCTCCCAAAAAATACTTCAATACGAAAATCCCTAATATACCACATGCTACCGGTATAAAATGTTTCAAAAAGTATACTCTTCTCATTGTTTGAAAATTCGGCAGATTACCCACGATTTTGCCGCTCTGACCATTAACTGCAAATTTATAATCTTTGTTTAAATATTTTAGCTGAAATAAATAAACCGGAAACAGATTATACTGTGCAGTCAAATCCGTTTTTAGTTTTCCGCCTGAGCGTTTTACCTTATCATAAGCTCCGGCCTGTGATGCCAGAATCGAATTTGTCGTATTTTCAATACGGCGTTTGGCCCGGCTTTCAATATCCTCTGACGGTGTATCAAATCGGTCCGCAGTATAACCGGCCAAATATGCGATATCAAACGGTTTTAGCTGCGACATACTAAAGGGCTCCAGGGAATCCATCAAATCATCTGATATACGTTTGCTGGCATCCACCGGCACATCCTGAAAGGCTGCATGTACGCCGCACTTTACATCATAATATGCTGTATCTGTAACCAAATAATCATTTTCCTTATAATGGGTAGCTTTTGTAGCGACATATTCCGCTTCTCCGTCCACACTTCCGGAAAAAAGCCAAAACGGAACATAAACACCACTTACTCCCGACATTGCAGCCTGTGAAAAGAAATTTTTCGGAAGCAGTTTTTTATCCCGGTAAAACTCACTTAACAGTCCCGGCAGTTCATCTGCAGATATTTTAAACGGCAAAATACCGTTTGGTCTCAAATTTCCGCTCACCTTATCAGACAACACAATATGATTCCTGCAATAAGGGCATGTCATACTAAACTGCTCCGGTGGGGCAATCAGCTCTGCACCGCAGCTTTCACAATTGTAAATCGGAAGCTTCTCAGCATCCGGTTGTTCATAGCCTTTTCTAAAATCCTCAAATTTGAAATCTTCCAGGATGCCTTCTGCTTCCACCCTGTTCATATCAAAGGCAAAAACCGAATCACAAAAATCACAAACTAACATTTGCGTTTTCGGATCAAAATGTGTTACCCCTCCGCACTTGGGACATTTCTGCTCTAATATCGAACTCATAACTTTTCCTTTCATAGTCCTCTTTACACTTTTTCCGATTACCGGCTAACCGGGGCAAAAGGCCACGGTATATTAACACAAAAAAGATATGGTATTAGTATACCATATCTTTTCATGGTTAAGCTTATTTAACTTTGATAGAAACAACCTTTGTTGTCTTCTGATATTCGCCCTTAGCATCCGCTGTAATTGTAATCTTGTAGGTACCCTTCTTTGCATTTTTCTTGAAAGTTACGACACCTTTTTTGCTTACCTTAATGAATTTATTCATCTTCTTTGGATACTTTGTTACCTTGTAGGTAAGCTTACCGTTTCCGTCTGTCTTTGCATTCAGTTTAACTTTAACTGCCTTTTTGCTCAGTACAGAGGCCTTTACTGCTTTCATCTTTGCGGTCGTAATTGTCTGATTCTTGAGTGTAACTACAGGTGCCTGACTCGGCTTTGTACTCGGATTTACACTTGGCTTAATACTTGCACTTGGTACTGTACTTGGTTCTGTACTTGGCTTTGTACTTGGATCTGCGCTTGGCTTTGTACTTGGACTTACGCCCGGATCTGCACTTGGATCTGTACTTGGCTTTGTGCTTGGACTTACGCCCGGATCTGCACTTGGATCTGTACTTGGCTTTGTGCTTGGACTTACGCCCGGATCTGCACTTGGATCTGTACTAGGTTTTGTACTTGGATCTGCGCTTGTGCCAGGAGCTGCACTTAATTTTGAAACGGTCTCAAGCTTTGTCGCTGAACAAATTGTACAGGTATATGTTTTTGTTCCCTCTTCTGATTCTGTCGCTTCTTTCGTAACGATTCCCTCATCAAATGTATGCACTGCCAATTCATCGTTTTCACCACAAGCACATTCTTTCCAGTGATTATCATCATCTGAATACCAGCTTGTCGAATAGCTATGTGTATGAGGCAATTTTTCGACTACAACCGATGCTCTTCTATAACCGCATATCTCACACTTTTCATACTTGCTGCCTTCTTCAAATTCTGTTGCTATCTTTTCTGTTGCCCACTCAAAAACATGAGCAGCTACTTCATTTTTCGCACCGCACTCACATTCTGTATAATGCTCTGTGTCATCATAACCGTATGTTGGAGAATAGCTATGTGTATGTACCGGTTCTTCCGGTTTAATCACAAAATCTACTGTGGTGGTTCCTATATAATTTCCCATAAAATCTACTACATAGGCATAGGTTCCGACTTCAGTTCTTCCGGCCGGTACTGATACTGTATAGTCTGTTCCTTCCACTAATGTATTGCCCTTGGCATCCTTTACAATCAAGGTTGGATTTTTTTCTGTTCCGTCATAGATGTATTCTGTCAGCGAAAGTGACACATTGGAAGGTCTGCTAAATGGTGTAACTTTAATATCACCGCAGAAACATGTTTCCAGAATATATCCATCATCCTCCGGAGTAGCAGGAGTCACATACTTGGCATAACTATGTCCCGTTGCAGGTACTACCGTATATGTCCTATAGGTACAATTATTACAGGTAACAAAGTCCGTCCATCCATCGCTGGTACAACTCGCAGCTGCATCAGTATGATACTCGAGATCATGCGGCAACATGCCTATTTCTGAGTAGGTAGTATAATCACATCTGCTACATGTATCATATGCATCCCAGCCAATCTCTGTACAGCTCGCACTCTGCGCTGCATGATGCACGAGGTCATGTCCCATTGGAATCACCTCATCCCATTCATAGCCACAGTCATCACATACTAAATGCAAAACACCATTTGCAGTACAAGTTTCCGGTGTTGTTACAGTACTCTGTGTAAAGGAATGAATACAAGCAACGATGTCAAACTGAACATCATAAGTACCCATTGTTGTAAAATCTCCAAGACCGATAATCTGAATAGTAGCAGTTCCTATGTCTGTATTATCCACATAATTCAAATCATAATCAGTGCCCTTGACCAGTTCCATTACACCGCCGTATTTAATAGTAGGCTCCGGTGTAATCGGACTGCCTGAATACTGATACTCAGCATCAATTCCTGACACATCGGAGGTAGTACCATCAATAGTAGCTGTATAAGGTATAAATCCAATACCATAGACATTTGCATAAACTTGCGCTTTACTGCCGCCAAATGCTTTGATTGTAGCAGGTCTTTCCGAAACACTATGGAAAGGCTCTACCTCTAAATCGAGATTTTTATTTTCTACGATTAATACATCCAACTGCGGACGAATAGAAGACTCCTCTACCTCTTCTACCTGAACAGATAAAATAAGAGTTTTAATACATTTATTATACTGATTAATTCCAAATGCATCCTCTGAAATACTTTTGATTTCCGGTGCTGTTTTATAGGAAACATCCGGCTTTGCTCTCGGATATACTTTCATAGCTCCGGTTGCTTTCTCAATTAATACACCATCTCTTGAAATATATCTGGGATTATCGTCGCTTACATAAATCGCTTCTAAAGCCTTGCTGTTTAATATACTCTGAGGATCTATATTCTCAACATAAGAAGCCGGCAAAGTAATCGTTTTATCAGACAAAATATTTAAAGAATTATAAGTTCCCATGCCTTTGAAGCCTTCTTCCAATACCAGCTTGTCTACGGATACACCATTAGAAATAGCATAACTTCCCAATTGTAAATGATTTCCGCCAAGAGTCAGCGTACCAATTGTACAATAGTAAAATGCTCCCTCCGAAACCCTCTCAAGAGTCGAAGGAGTCGAATAATCAGAATGATTTCCTCCATATCGATACAAGGTTGTCATGCCGGGATTATATACGCATCCGTCCTGTGAATAATAATATTCATTCCCCTCGGCAACTGTATAACCGGTTCCGCCTACTATCGTTGAATAAAATGGTTGTCTGAGTCTTTTAAGTGTTTTTGGCAGTGAAACAGATTCCAGTCCGGCAACTGACCCAAAAACACAGTCTCCCAGTGCTGTAATGCCTTCTTCTACAATAACCTGATGAATTTCGATTCCTGATTTAAATGCAGGTTTCGCGTAATCAAAATTCTTGATTGCACCGGTTCCGCTAATCGTCATGGTTTTTGATGTCGTATCAAACTGATAAGTAATATCATTGGTACCATCCTTACAAAAAACTCCGCTGGTCACTAAATAAGGATCAATTGGATCAGTTGCAGCATATACTGCCTTTTCCATTCCCGGAATGCTCAATACGGACAATATCATTGCAAAAAGCAATACCAGTTTTGATATTGAATGTACAAGTCGTTGTTTTGTTCTCATTTTGCTTCTCCTTTTTATCTGATAATTTGAGACATATTTCGTTTGCCCCCCATGAGCATACTACCCTCTAAAAATAAAAAAAGATATGGTACCCCGACTACTTTTTCCCTTAAAAACAGACGTTTTCAAGAATAGTATCCCAGGTATACCATACCTTTTTGGCTATATTTTATGCTTTTTTGTTATTTTATCCCATATCACTTTACAGAGGTCTGCTTGTGATATAAGTCCTTGGCGCGATACATCTCAAGGTCTGCTGTTCTCTTCCAATCGCCAATAGAACCTCTGATTCCCTCCGAACTAATGAGTCTCGACTCACCAACTGCCATAGACAGCTGATAGGTTTCGCCTTCATTATAGGCATCGATTTTTTCATTCAGTCTGGTTCTGTAGGCACTCATGGTTTCCTCATCTGCATCAATCACGACTACAAATTCGTCTCCACCAATTCTATAACAATGCCCCTTATCACCATATACCTCTCTGATGACATTCGCTGCACCGACAATCAGTTTATCGCCCGCATCATGTCCATAAGTATCATTGGTATTCTTCAGACCATTTAAATCAATCATCAGCATAGCCCAGTTTTTAGCTATGTTTTTCTCTCCTTCAATATCCTTTAATAAAAGATCATAGTCAAATCGATTGCCCAGTCCTGTAAGCGCGTCTTTTTTTGCAATATCTGTCAGCTGCTCATTATAATACTGAAGCTGTCCGTTTATCGTCTCCAGTTCCAATGAAATTTCACTGATAAAGGTGGAAAGTCTGGCTGCAAACGGAAGCTTTGAATCATTTAAATCATCCTCATACGAATCTACCGGTCTGTTATGTCTGCCGTCGCCTTCACGCATAGCTGCGATTACCAGAGTAATGCTATTCTGATTCAGACTTCCTTTTTCTCGCAAAAACTCACCATGCGAAAAGAATCCCATACTGGACTTTACATTTCTAAACGGATGAATTTCCGTAGTCGGTTTATCCATACCCCAGAATACCTTTCGGGCCGTACAATAGAAAATATGTAAAAGCTCTGCATTAAAATCATCCAGATTCTTGGCTGCTGACTTTACTGCATTCATAATGGTATACGGTTCACCATACGAAAGTCTTACCAGAGAACCTACCTCGACGTCCGCACTCATAACGATAGAGCCATCCTCATTTCCTGCTGCAGGTGCACGAACAATCTTTACACCGTTATGCTCATACATCATAGGAAACTCCAGACAGTTTACAAATAAATTATCATCATTTTCAATCTTTAAATAATTCTTGTATACATTGTAAGCAGGCATACCATCAAGCTCATAAATAGTACAACCTTCTGCCTTGGTTACCACAAAGCTTCTTCCGATTGGCTGCCATCCGCTAACCTTGAATGAATTCACATAGAAATCTTCTCCGCCAAACAACAACACGACAAGTCCGTTTGGATCAAAACCACCTACTGACGAGAACACACAAGAATCTGTACTGGTTATATTTCTCGAACATACAATTCCGCCAAACATCTGAATCTCTTCTGCTAAAACATCAAAATTTTTGGAGAAAACAGTTGGCGATTCCTCATTGATGGTTCTGTAAAATTCAATCGCCTTTACCCATTTATTATTTTCGCATTCCTGAAGAATTGCATCCGCTATGTCTTTGGTTGACTGCTTTACCATACTGTATTGCAGCATTTTGAATTTCGTTGTTGGCTTTTCAAATACAGTAATGGCTACTGACAAATCGGATGTAATTTCACAATCAGAAACATTTCCTGCTGTAGAGTGACCAAACCAAGGCTTTCCCGGAAATATTTTCTCAATACTTTCCCAAATCGGTCGAACACTTTCTTCTTTTAAATCGGTTGACATAATATGGAAATACATAGATATATCATCATATGCATATCTCTCAAGCAGTCTTTGCTTGTACAAATCCAAACTATTTTCAAATCGTTCCTGACTGACAAATTCAATTGTTTTTTTCTTCATAAGAGCCCCTTTCCTGTCACCCTATGCTTTTTTGATATGTATATCTGTTATTGCACACTGATCGCCGGTAATACAGCAATATATTTTATCCGCACTATTCGGCAGCTTTGTTTGATTTATCGTCGTAAGTCCGCCATTCTCGGCCAACAAGTTTACGACATTGCCTTTTCGAGATATTTTGAGCCTACACCCAACTCCTGCCTTGTTCTTCTGTTTCCACAGACTCCAGTTTTCAAAATCTTCTCCCTTGGATACAGAGGTCGTATTGACAAATTCGGCATTGTCACACCAGCCTTCACCATCCAGTCTGACAGATGAGATTTCTCTATAACCATTTTCATCATCTGAAATAAACAGCATAATAATCGGACAATGCCATACTCTTCTCGAAGAAGGCAGGCTCATCGTATGGAAACAAATCTCCATACTCTCTGTAAAGTCTATCATCTCAGAATGATTGGATTTCCATCCGTCTATTTGCAGGTTTGGAATATCTCCGACCGGTTTATCAATATAACTGATTTTTTCAGCAATACGAGGAATATAATTCTCTGCTACCGGCTCCGGATCAATATCCACATTCAGAATGTCCAGACTACATTGCTCTCCGGTTAACGCCAGATACAAATACCTGGATGCATCATACAAAGCAAATATGATTTCGTCCTCTCGCTGCTTTGTTGAAATCGTTACCTGCAAATGATCTTCCTGCTTTACCATCCGAATATGCGCCTTTTGCGGCTGATCGGCTTCCATATTCTCCGGTTCCTTGTCCGTGGTATCTTGCTTTACTTTACGAACATAATCGGTAAACACCTTTCCGCCCATATCCACACCGGCAAACTCGATAAAATCCATTTCTTCGGATAACGAATTATCCTCCAGATAATATCTCGCATCAGCGGAATCATAAAAAAGAAGTATCGGTAGTCCTCCGCGCTTTAACGGCTTGTATCGAATATCTATGGAAACCGGACAATCTGTAATACGAATTCCTGCAGATACCTTCGATCTATACCCTGTAAACTCATAGGACAAATCAGCGCCGAATACTTCCTCGCTTCTGTTTTCTTTCATTTCATACTCTTCATCCAAATCCAAAAGATGAAGCATTATTTTTGCATATTCCGGATCAAACTGGGTTCCGCTCCCCTTTACCAGCTCTTCACGAACATACATCCTCGGAATCATATCTCGATAGCTGCGTTTGGAAGTCATGGCGTCATATGCATCTGCAACTGCAATAATTCTCGCGATATTCGGAATATCCTCACCCTTTAGCTTATCCGGATAACCTCTGCCATCATACCTTTCATGATGGTGTCTGGCTCCTACACTAAGAGAAGGCGAAATTAAAATCTTTGACAGTATCTCTGCACCCAAAACAGGATGCTGCTTTATAATCGCAAATTCATCATTTGTGAGGGTTCCTTTTTTATTGATAATATCATCTCTGATACCAATCTTTCCTACATCATGAAGAAGACCTGCCAAATAGATATCTTCGCATTCCTTCTTTGACATTCCTGACATTTCAGCAATTTCCTTGGCATACTTTGCTACTCTGTTAGAATGGCCGTGTGTATATGTATCTTTGGCATCAACTGCAGAAGCCAAAGCTTCTACGGTCTGGTTCAGAAGTTCTTTCGCCGTTTTCTGAATTTCCAGTGCCTTATTCTTCTCACTATCAACTGCTACAACCAAAACCTGGTTTTGATCAGATAGTGCATAGAAATAAATAATAATCGATGAAATGGCAATACTGATTGAGGTGAGAGAAAGTCCATAAAAGAAAATCTGAACTACACCTGCAATAATAGGAAATGCCACAAATACCAGTAACGAATATAATACCTGCTTTCGAAAAACACTTCTGTTTTTTATGATAAACACAAATTGAATAGCCGTAATAATCAGAGGCATTAAATAACAGATAATAAATCCATCGGAACGCTGATAACGATTGGTTGCATCAATGGTATAATATAGGCCCGTAAATTGCGATATAACCAATAAGGTCAAACCTATTATTACCAATAGTCGGCCCAGATTTAATGTCTTTTCTTCACTTATTTTATTTTTATTGACAAAAGATAACAGATAATTGTTAAATCCATATAGAACAAGTAAAATAGATGCGTAAACGAGAAAATTGCAAATACGTACCATCCAGTATCCCAATGTACTCTCATCTCCGCGATAGATATATGCAAAACGATCTGAAATAAGCAATAGCATCGAAAAGAATGCTATCTGTAAAAAGGAAATCTTTTTATTCCGGTTATCAATCTTCATGAACAGCAAAAACAGGAATATGAAACCACATATTCCACCAAGTAACATCATGAAGTTTAACTGATGTGTAACGAAAAAATTCATGCTATCGATTCCCTTTTTAATAATAATTCAATACATTTATATCGGCTATTTCCTCCTAAAACATAATAGATAAATATTGATATTTTCTACTGCGTCCTCCAAAACCTGATTTGAAACCTCTTCACTCTGAAAATATAAATTTCCTGTATAACAGTAATGTACTATATTTCCATATGTAAGTAAATCATCCGCACCAAATACTATTTCAAAGGACAGAAACTACAAACCATAAGAGCGCGAGACGGCGCACGAGGTCCGGGGGACCTCGGTTTTGCGCGGACCGGAGCGGAGCGGAGAAACTCGAACCAAGCGTCAGCTTGTGAAGAGCCCTCTGGGGCTCTTCTTTGCACACAAAAAAGGACATCCATCGGATGTCCTTTCTGTGTGCAATAAAAAGAGCGCGAGACGGGACTCGAACCCGCGACCCCGACCTTGGCAAGGTCGTGCTCCACCAACTGAGCCACTCGCGCATTTATCATTAATTTGTGAAACAAATTGATGATGTCATGAACTCGTTTATCGAGTGAATGACAAATACAACCGTCTCTCACAAACTAATATTATCACAAATTTGCAAAGCAAATTAATGATTTCATGACCAATTGATACTATACTATATCTCATCTTTTCTGTCAATACAGCATTTCGATTTTTTTCTTATCCTACTCTTCCAATTTCTTGGAATACTTAACTCGATAAATTCTGCGAAGAGATTCATCAATTCGCTCTTCTGTAATAGTTCCTTTTTTCACTGCATCCAAAATAGCCTGATAAGACTTATCAAAGTTCTTGGTTGCCAGCAATACGTCTACACCGGCTTCAATCGCACCTACTGCAGCTTCCGCATAAGTATACTGCTGATAAATACAGTTCTTGTCCATATAGTCAGTAATAACAATACCGTCATAGCCCCATTCATTACGAATGATATCAGTCACGATTTCAGATGACAAGCTGGCAGGTCTTCTGTCTCCTCTGATTTTTGGAAGTCCGACATGCGAAACCATCAAAAAGTCTGCCCCTGCATCGATTGCAGTCTTATATATTTCAGCTTCTTTATCCAAATCCTCTTTTGTTCTTTGAGAAGTAACCGGTCCTCTTTCACCATCGCCGGATACATCACCATAGCTAGGGAAATATTTAACAGTCGTATAAAGTCCCTGATCCTTCATACCCTTGATTACATTCTTTGCCAGGTCTGCTGTCTGCGCTTCATCTGTACCAAATACTCTGTCTCGAACCACACTGGCCGGAATCTTGGAAACATCTGCCAAAGGAGCCAGGTTTACATCAAACCCATACTGCTTCAGTTCTCCGCCCAGAGAAATACCCGCACTGTAAGCGCCTGCAATACCAAGCGATTCACCAATTTCTGCCTGAGAGGCAATGACATTTTCAGTCACACCGGATCTAACCAGTGGACTATCCTCTCCGCCTTCATCCATAATACCGATAAATATCTGGTCTCTGTCCATCAAACGAATATTGGAAATCATATCTGAAAGACCATCCGCTGTCTCCAAATTCGACTCTCTCAGCACAATACCACCAACAGGATAACTATTCATTCTTTCGTTAAATTGGCTACCCACTGCAGTGATTTTGCTTTCTTTTCCCATGAGCTGTTCCGGTGTAATAAAGAAAAGCTGACATACTTTTTCTTCTACAGACATACTTTCAATACGCGCCGTAACCATTTCCTCAAGCTGTGCATCTAAATCAGCAGGCTTTACAGAAGGTTTTTCCTCTTCCGGCTCAGACTGTGCATCATCCTCTGATTCAGTCTCAGCCTCTTCTGCAGCCACTTCTTCCGGCTGTTCTTCTGTCTCTGCTTCTTCTACATCAGATTCGCCTGCAATCGCATCTACCTCAGGCTCGCTGACTTCCGGCTCCGGCTCTTCTATTTCCTTTACTGCCACTGTTTCCTTCTGGGCAGCTTCTGCCTTTGCCTTTTCATTTTTCGTACGTACCGAACGAACCACCGAGCTAATAATAATGATTATAATTAAAAGAACAACTAATATCACACCACCCAGGATTGCCATAGCAGTCATCTGTTCTTTTTGTCTTCTCTTTTTTCTGATTTCTTCTTTACTTAATCCATTTGATTCGAAGTCCATTTTCTCCTCCTAAACAAAAGATAACATTCTTTATCAGAATATAGTATAACACAACGAGTTAGCGGGTATCAATCATCTTTTCAATTGACACCCGCTAAATAACTTCCTGATCCATTGGACCTTACCTCCATATTCTGTTGTTCTCTTTCCATCCTCATTCTCTGTACCATTTGTACTGTGGCAGGTGATCTTTGTCTTTGTCCATTACCACTTCTCTCGATGTACTAAATCACGACGGTTAATAAAAATCTTTTGTACTTTAACTTACGTTTCTGGTGGACTGTACCTTCCTTTCATTAGATTAAGAAATCTATATAAAACTTTTTCTTTAAGTATGTACTGAGTATAACCTTTAAACTTCTATTTGTCAACACAATTTTCTAAATTATTTTATATTTTTTCATATTTTTCTGATTATTTCCGTTTTGTCTGTTAATTTGCAACGCTTTTCACGTATTGTGTGCATTATTTCGCAGCGCATTTCCTGAGAAAATGCTTATGCAGCAATTCTTTTGATTGCACTGCCGGCATGGCCCCACACCACCAGGTCGCGGTAAATAACAAAAGGGAATCTGCATTGCAGATTCCCTCTGATCATCTTTATTCAAAAATAGAATTATAACTGAACTTCAACAAAGATATTGTAGATAGCCTTGATTGCTGTTTCAAAATCTTCATTTGCAACACCGATGATGATATTAAGCTCTGAAGATCCCTGGTCGATCATCTTTACGTTTACATTTGCATGAGCAAGTGCTGAGAAGATACGACCTGCAGTACCTCTGGTAGACTTCATACCACGACCTACTACTGCGATTAATGCGAGGTCTGATTCGAGTTCGATTGTATCAGGTGCTGCTAACTTATGAATCGCTGCGAGAACTCTCTGTTCCTTTTCTGTAAATTCATCCTGATGAACAAATACGGTCATAGTATCAATACCTGAAGGTACATGTTCAAACGAAATACCGTTTTCTTCAAATGCCTGTAATACTTTTCTGCCAAAACCAACTTCTGCATTCATCATATCTTTTTCGATGTTGATTGAACAGAATCCCTTCTTACCTGCGATACCTGTAATTACATATTTAGGCTTCTGGCATGTACTTTCTACAATCCATGTTCCGTTATCTTCCGGAGCATTTGTGTTACGAATATTAATCGGAATGCCATTCTTACGAACCGGGAAGATAGCATCTTCATGTAAAACGCCGGCGCCCATATAAGAAAGCTCTCTTAATTCTCTGTAAGTAATCGTTTCAATTCCCTTTGGATTATCAATAATACGTGGATCTGTAATCAGGAATCCTGATACGTCAGTCCAGTTTTCATATACGTCAACCTTTGCAGCCTTTGCTACGATAGAACCTGTGATATCAGAACCTCCTCTGGAGAAAGTCTTTACACGGCCGTCTAAATAGCTTCCGTAGAATCCAGGAATAACTGCCTGCTTTTCATCTGCCAAACGAGCGGATAATACTTCATCAGTCTTGTCAGCCATAAAGTTTCCGTCTTCATCAAAGAAAATAACTTCTGCTGCATCGATAAATGTATATCCGAGATAGTTAGCCATAATAATACCGTTTAAGAATTCACCACGGCTGGCTGCATAATCATTTCCGGCTTTCTTTTTGAAATTAGCCTTGATGGTTTCAAATTCTTTATCAAGAGTAAGCTTAAGCTTTAATCCATCAATGATTTCCTGATAACGAGCCTTGATTGCATCAAGTTCCTTATCAAATGGTTCATCATTTTCAGCCAATGCATAGGTTGTATAAAGCATATCTGTAACCTTTGTATCTTTGCTGTCTCTCTTACCCGGAGCTGAAGGAACTACATAACATCTTGCCTTGTCTGCACGGATGATTTTTCCTACCTTCTCAAACTGCTGTGCGCTGGCTAATGAACTACCGCCAAATTTTACTACCTTTTTCATTTCATTTCTCTCCTCTTTTGCGTCGATTGTTTACAATCGAGGCCATTCACTTTTTTCATATATTACTTGAGACTACTATTGTCTTATTATTTTTCCATACGAATCATACTGATTACTTCAAGCTCTGCTGCCTTCTTTGCATATTCGCTTTCTGTCATAACTGAAGTAACAAATCCAAGTTCTGAAGCCTTTACACCTTCAATGAACTCAACCTGACCAAATGCTGCTTCAACCTTGGCCTTATCCTCTCCTGCTACTCTTACAAAGAAGCGACGAGAAGCATCTTCCATAGAAGATAAGCTAAGAGGTGCTTCATCCCATGTACATGGAAGAATCTGTCCCTGCTTCATAGCACATTCAATCACGTCTGATACTACTGCGCTGGCTGTAGGAAGCTTTCCTGCTCCTGCTCCGTAGTACATGGTATCACCCAATGTATTACCTGTCACTAAAATAGCATTCATAACATCATTTACACTGTAAAGAGGACTTTCATTTGTGATAACAAATGGTGCTACCATAGCGAAATACTTATCATCTACATTCTGGCTCATACCTAAAAGCTTGATGGTTGCGCCGATTTTCTTTGCATATGCAAAATCATCTGTAGAAATCTTTGTAATACCTTCTGTATAAACTTCTTTAAAGTTTACTGTATTTCCGTATGCGAGGGATGAAAGAATAGAAATCTTACGACATGCGTCATGTCCTTCAATATCTGCTTCCGGATTTGCTTCTGCATATCCGAGTGCCTGTGCATCCTTTAATACAGCATCAAAATCTGCTCCCTCACGTTCCATTCTGGTTAAAATATAGTTTGTTGTACCATTTAAAATACCTTTGATTGCGAGAATCTTTTCAGGAAGAAGCGCTGTCTGAATCGGGCGGATAATCGGAATACCGCCACCGCAGCTGGCTTCAAATAAATAGTTGCAGCCATTTTCCTTGGCAAGTTTCATCATTTCAGGTCCAAACTCTGCTACCATTGCCTTGTTTGGTGTACAAACGTTTTTACCACATTCAAGAGCCTTCTTGGTAAACTGATAAGCTGCTCCTGTTCCTCCCATAGCTTCACAAACAATAGAAACCTCCGGGTCATTCATGATCACATCCACATCATGTACAATTAAATCTTCATACGGATCCCCCGGAAACTCACGAAGATCCAATACATATTTCACATCAACCTTTTCGCCTACGCGTTTTTCGATTAAATCCTGATTTGTTTTAATTACCTCTACGATACCGCTACCTACTGTACCATATCCTAAAACTGCAACTTTTACCATTTCCCTTACTCCTTAGCTATTATTTTCACATAATGAATTCCGTTTTGTTTTTCGATTATTTCTACCATCTTTGAGATATCCTCAGTCGTCGGGAGCACCTGAATACTGATACTGAGTGATGCCACACCGTTAATCGGAATACTCTGATGAATGGTAAGTATATTGCCGCCAAACTCTGCGATGGTCTTTAACACATCAGACAAAAGCCCCGGCTCATCGTCCATCTGTATCATGAAGGTAATGGTCATACCATTTGCCGTATCATGAAACGGAAAAATGTCATCCTTATATTTATAGAAAGAACTCCTGCTGATTCCTACCTTGTCAGCCGCCTCCTGTACCGAAGGAACTTTTCCGGTTTCCACCAGGCGTTTCGCTTCTACAACCTTTAAGAGAACCTCCGGCAAAGCCTTTTGCCGAACTACATAATACTCTGTTGTATGGTTCATTTTTGTTCCCCTTCAATTTGTAAATACGTTAAAACATTCACACTTCCACTGTGACGCACAAAAAATAAAAAACCTGTCTTCGACTGTACGTTTTCGAAAGACAGGTGTACGCGTCCGAGAGATATCATAGCATAATTGCCAAACACACGCAAGCGTTTTTGTGTATTTTTACAATTATGCTAATCACACTCAGATTCTATCCTATTTTATTGTCTATTTACTCCAAGTTGATTTTACAAATAAAATCAAAATCGGGAATATTTCAAGTCGTCCGGCCAGCATATCCAAAATAAGAACTGATTTTGAAAGCACGCTCAGTCCGCCGTAATTACAGGTGGCTCCAACCGCATCAAAGCCCGGTCCGATATTGTTAAAGCAGGCAATTACCGATGACAGATTTGTAATCATGGACTGACCTTCTATTGAAACAATCAAAAAGCTGGCTACTATAATAAGTACATACGCTGCTAAATATGAGTTGGTATTTTCCAATACCCTTTCATTTACACTTTCCTTGTTTACTCGTACCACCTGAACCTTGTTCGGATGGATAACCTTGAGGACATTTCGTCTGAGGGTTTTTACAATCAGTAAAAGTCTGGCTACCTTCATACCGCCTCCGGTACTTCCGGCACTGGCTCCTACCAGCATCAGCGTTAACAAAATACCCTTGGAAAAGGATGGCCACAAATCAAAATCCGTAGTCGCAAAACCTGTGGTAGTCATGATACTGGATACCTGGAAAGCTGCATGTCTGATTGTTTCCTCCAGTGTAGGATAAACACCTCGGATATTATAACTGATTAAAACAATACTACCGAGCATCATTCCCAGATATAAACGAAGCTCTTCATCTTTAAAGATACTTTTTACCTGCTTTAGCATCAGCATATAATATACAGTAAAGTTAACACCAAACAATGCCATAAAGACAGTACATACATTTTGAATATACGGACTGTAACCAGCAATACTGTCGTTCTTGATACCAAAACCACCGGTACCTGCTGTACCGAGTGCCGTACAAAGAGAATCAAATATCGGCATGCCACCAATCAGCAAAAAGATAAAATTGATAACTGTCAGTCCTAAATACAGTGCATAAAGAATAGTTGCTGTGGTTCTCATTTTAGGAACGAGTTTACCAACACTGGGACCGGGTGATTCGGCTCTTAGCAAATGCATGGTAAAGCCCTGCTTGTTATCCTTGGTCGATCCGAGTGCGAGAACAAATACCAAAACACCCATACCGCCCAGCCAGTGAGTAAAGCTTCGCCAATATAAAAGCCCCTTTGACATACTTTCTACTTCCGGCAAAATCGATGCTCCGGTTGTTGTAAATCCGGATACCGTTTCAAACAGTGCATCGATATATTTTGGAATCTCACCCGAAATATAAAAAGGTAAAGCTCCCATAATAGACATCACAATCCAGCTGATACCTACGCACACAAATCCTTCTTTGGCAAAAAATCCTCTGGTGGCATTTTTACCAATCAACAATAAAAGAACCGCTAAAAGTACAATAATTGCAATGCTTATTCCAATTCCTGTTATACCGGAACCTTCTGAATGGTAAACACTGATAAAAAGTGCCGGTATTAAAAAGATAGCTTCTACCAGAAGAATTCTTCCCAGGAAGGTACCTATCATTTTATAGTTCATTTTTCTTCCCTCTTATTCAAAGATATCATTCAGCTGATAAATAACCTGCTGTCCTGTCGTTACTACAATCACCGAATTGCCTTTTTCAAAGTATGAATCACCATTTGGAATTTCCTGTCTGGATCCCTTGGTTATGCAGGCAATCAAGACATTCTTTTTCAGTTTAAGGTTCTTTAAGCTGACACCGCAGTTCAGTGTAGTATCCGTTACCTTGAATTCCATAGCCTCTGCCAATCCATCCGCAATATAATGAACCGATACAGCAGCACCGGTCTGATTCTGAAGTGCTCTGACATAATGAATAATCGTATTACTACAAAGTGAGCGAGGGCTAACTACACTGCCGATTGGAATCGAATTGAGCACTGTGTTGTTTTCCACTCTGCCGACTTTGGTTATGAGCTGATCAATACCCTTGGCATTTCCGTAAAGAGAAATCATGGCATTGAGTTCATCAAGCCCGGTCAAAGTAATCAAAGCATCCGCCTGTTCTACGCCTTCACTTTCCAAAGTAAACTCATTGCTGGCATCACCACAGATAATACTTGCTTCCGGCAAAAGCTTTGCCAAATGTGTACATCTGTCTTCATCCACTTCAATAATCGTAACTTTAATACCTGCTTTCACTAACAGTTTAGTCAGATAATAGCTGACACGACCGCCGCCGCAGATAACAACATGCTTAATCTTTGGTTTGATGATTCCTAAATTTCTCAAAAGGACTGTTAAATTCTGCGAAGGCGCAGTAACAAAGATTCGATCTCCTTCTTTCAATATGAAATCACCGGCAGGAGCAATCGCTTTCCCGTCACGTAAAACACTACATACGAGGACATTACAGGTTACCACCTTGTTCAAATCCTTTAATGCGAGTTCTTTGAGTTTGGAATTTTCATCTACCTTGACCTCTACGATTTCAACTCGTCCCTTGGAGAAGGTATCACGTTTCAAAAATCCCGGGTATTTCAATAAACGTTCGATTTCCTGAGCAGTACTTTTTTCCGGATTTACCAGCATGGATAATCCAAACAAATCTCTCATCGCATAAATCTGGTCGGTATATTCCGGATTTCGTACTCTGGCAATGGTATGAATCTTTGGATTCATTCTGTGAGCAGTCATACAACACAGAAGATTGATTTCGTCTGCACCGGTTACCGCAATCAAAAGATCGCTGTCCTTGACTCCTGCTCTTTCGAGCACCTCCATGGAAGCACAGTTTCCCTGAACTGCCATGATATCAAATCGTTCCTCACTGACCATTAATACCTTTTCCTGATTATCAATCAGTGTCAGGTTGTATCCTTCTGCAGACAATTGACGTGCCAAGGTAGCTCCTACCTTACCATCACCCGCAATAATAATGTCCATATGTATACTCACCTTTCATATAAATACAGAAAACATTTCTGATTCGTTTCATTGCATAGTCACTCAAATTATACCATTATCAAATCAAGAATTCCACTACACTTCCACGAAAAATCAGCCATTTCAAAGCTTTCATTTGGTTGTTTTTCACAATAATATCCCCTTTTTTTCTACATTGGGTTTTATTGAGGCAGTTCCTTAAAAATGCTAAAATATTCTTTAGCAGGGTAAAGTATCAGGCAGATATATTGTCTGATTCAGTTATCCAAATAAAAAAAACAGGAGAAGGATATGAGCAATTATTTTAACCCGGAAATTGAAACCATGCCTGTAGAAGAACTTCAGAAACTGCAGAGCGAAAGACTTGTGGAGCAAGTAAAACATGTATATGCCAATGTACCATTTTATAAAGAAAAAATGGATGAAGCAGGCATAAAACCAGAAGATATCAAAGGAATTGAGGATCTTCACAAATTACCTTTCATCAACAAAGATGATTTACGTGACCAGTATCCATACGGACTTGTTGGTGTACCTCTTTCAGACTGTGTTCGTATTCAGTCTACCAGCGGAACAACAGGACGCCGTGTAGTAGCCTTCTATACACAGGAAGATATCGACATTTGGGATACCTGTTGTGCTCGTGCTATCGTAGCAGCCGGCGGAACCAAAGATGACGTAGTTCATGTAAGTTATGGTTACGGATTATTTACAGGTGGCCCTGGTCTTAACGGCGGTTCTCACAAAGTTGGATCATTAACACTTCCAATGTCTTCAGGAAATACAGATCGTCAGATTCAGTTTATGACAGACCTCGGTTCTACTATCCTTTGCTGTACACCATCTTATGCAGCATATCTGGGTGAAAGTATTGCTGAAAGAGGCTTAAAAGATCAGATTAAATTAAAAGCAGGTATCTTTGGTGCAGAAGCATGGACCGAAGAAATGCGTCACAATATCGAAGAGTCTTTGGGAATCAAAGCATATGATATCTACGGATTAACAGAAATTACAGGACCCGGTGTTTCCTTCGAATGTTCAGAACAGAAGGGTATGCATGTAAATGAAGACCACTTCATCGCAGAAATCATCAATCCTAAAACAGGAGAAGTTTTACCGGATGGAGAAAAGGGAGAACTCGTATTTAGCTGTATTACCAAGAAGGGCTTCCCACTTCTTCGTTATCGTACTCGTGACATCTGTGTACTCTTTCGTAAAAAATGTTCATGCGGAAGAACTCACATCCGTATGAGTAAGCCATTAGGACGTAGTGATGACATGATGGTTGTAAAGGGTGTTAACGTATTCCCTTCACAGATTGAAACTGTTTTATTAAATGACGGATACGAAGCTAACTATCAGTTAGTCGTTGATCGTGTAGGAAATTCTGATACCATCGCTTGTGATGTTGAATGGCTTCCTGCTAACCCACCTGCTGATGATGCTGATAAAGCAGCCAGAGAAAAGAAATTGGTAGCCGACCTTAAGTCAATGCTCGGAATCGTTGTAAAGGTTACTTTAGTAGAGCCAAAGACCATTCCAAGAAGTGAAGGTAAAGCAGTTCGTGTTATCGACAAGCGTGGATTATACGAAGAAAACAATTTAAAATAAGTAGCAATCGCTAATTAGGAAAGATAACTAAAAACCCCTGCTTCATATGAAGCAGGGGTTTTATTTATCTAAGCATTCTTTAAAACTTTATGAATTACATTAACGGATACTTTTCTGTTAATGTCTTTACGATAGCCTGAGCTTCTGCTACCTTTTCTTCTCCACCCTTTACAACGAGTGCGATAGCTTCTGCAATCTTGTCCATATCGTCTTCCTTCATACCACGAGAAGTAACAGCCGGTGTTCCTAAACGTACACCACTGGTTACAAATGGTGACTGTGGGTCATTTGGAATGGTATTCTTGTTTGCTGTAATGTGAGCCTGATCAAGAAGCTTTTCTACAGCCTTTCCTGTTAATCCAAAGTTTGTTAAATCAACTAACATAAGGTGATTATCTGTACCGCCGGAAACAATCTTGATACCTCTGTCCATAAGACCTTTGCTAAGCGCCTGAGCATTTGCAACAACCTGTTTTCCGTATGCCTTGAAATCATCTGATAAAGCTTCCTTGAAACAAACAGCCTTTGCAGCGATTACATGCATTAATGGGCCACCCTGAATACCAGGGAAAATAGCTTTGTTAAAGTTGTACTTGTCAGCAGCTTCCTGATTGCAAAGGATTAATCCTCCACGAGGTCCTCTTAATGTCTTGTGTGTAGTTGTTGTAACTACATCTGCATAAGGGATTGGGCTTTCATGCATTCCTGTTGCAACAAGACCTGCAATATGAGCCATATCTACCATAAGTACTGCGCCTACTTCATCACAGATTTCACGGAACTTCTTGAAATCAATCTTACGAGCATAAGCAGAAGCACCTGCAATAATCATTTTAGGCTTGCACTCAAGTGCGATTTCACGTACCTTGTCATAATCGATGAAACCATCATCATTTACACCATAAGGTACACAGTTAAAGTATTTACCAGACATGTTAACCGGTGAACCATGTGATAAATGTCCGCCGTGGTCTAAGTTCATACCCATATATGTATCACCAGGATTTAAGATAGCAAAGAATACTGCCATATTTGCCTGAGCGCCTGAATGTGGCTGAACATTTGCATAATCACATCCAAAGAGTTCTTTTGCTCTGTCTCTTGCTAAATCTTCTACTACGTCAACACAATCACATCCGCCGTAGTAACGTTTCTGTGGATATCCTTCTGCATATTTGTTTGTAAGCGGGCTTCCCATAGCAGCCATAACTGCTGTACTTACCCAGTTTTCAGAAGCGATCAATTCAATGTGATCATTCTGTCTGTTCTGCTCTGCAACGATGGCATCAGCGATTTCAGGATCTACTTTTCTTAAATCGTCTAAAGAATACATGTCTTTTCCTCCATATTTACATACTTTATTGGCATTTAGGGCTTATACCGTATTCCATATAAACCCACAAGAATAAGTATAGCATGATTCCTCGCCATTTACTAGAAACAATTTTGAAAATATGCTAGACTTATAGCATATATTTTTTTCATATATACAAAAGAAAATGGAGATTTCCCCATGTACTATATTATTGTAAATCCATCAGCCAAATCAGGCATGGGCCAAAAACAATGGAACGAACTCAAAGCGTTTTTGGAAAAAGAGAAAATGACTTATGTCTTGCATCTGACCAAATCTGCCCGGGATACAGTGGACTATACCAGAAAAATTACCGGTCAGAAAACCGAAAACGAAAAAATCAACCTGGTGGTACTGGGCGGAGACGGAACCTTAAACTGCGTAGTAAACGGAATCTGCAATACACAAAACGTAAAGGTTACTTATCTTCCGGCCGGAACCAGCAACGATTTTGCCAGAGCCTTGGGCCTTAACAAAAAGCAGTTTTCGATTCTCAGACAGGCCAAGAAAAAAGAGGACGCAGGGAAAATATGTGACGTCGGTACCGTAGACTTTGATAAATATAACGGACGCTTTATGGTAAGCTGCGGCGTAGGCTATGATGCTGCCACCTGTGAAGAAGTCATGCATACTCCTGCCAAAGGAATCTTTAACAAACTAGGTCTCGGAAAGCTGGTATATTTGGCTGTCGCATTAAAACAGCTTTATAACCTAAAGCCAGTAAGCGCTGATTTATATTTAGAAGACGGCAGTAGCATGCATTTTAATCATCTTTATTTTGCCGTATTCATGCAGCAAAAATATGAAGGCGGCGGCTTTTGCTTTTGTCCGAGAGCAAACTGTGAGGACGGACTACTGGATGTTTGTGTAGTCGCTGATATCAGCAAACTAAAAGCATTATCTTTATTTCCGCTGGCTGCAAAAGGAACTCATGTCGGACATAAAGGCGTTTACCAGCTTCGCACAAAAGGTGCTACCATCAAGCTGGATACTCCGCTCTTTGTTCATACAGATGGGGAAATAGCCGGAAAATCCGATCAGGTAACTGTTGGTTCCCTGGCGCATCCGCTTCATTTTACAGTTCCGACGGAAAACTAATCAAAAAACATATATAAACAAAAATAGGAATGAATTACTTCATTCCTATTTTTATACCAACATATTTTGTATATGCTTTAAACGCACTCGGTATCGGATATTCTTTTTCTATTTCCTCAGGCAGGATTAAAATCTGCTTCTTTTTTGAGTCTTCATACTCTTGGAGTTCTTCATTCAGGACATGTTTCCCATCCCTTATTTCTTCTGAATCCTCAACCTTAATCAGATATCCTTTCATATGCCATTCTTTATGAGAAAAGATATGTACCGCTTCTTCTATTTCTTTGATAAACAAAGGTCTGTATCCGTATTCCTTCGTGACCTGTTTTATTTCATCCTCACTCATATACCCATCATAGGTCGGAAATTCATAAAGCCCTGCCAGCAGTCCTTTCGAATCACGTTTTCGAATCAGTGTCTTATCTCCGTCTCTGATAATCAAAACTGTTTTAGGCTCTACTACTCGTTTTTTCTTTGGCTTTTTAAATGGTATCCTGTCAAAAAGCTCCTGCTTTCTCGTCTCACACATTTCATACAAAGGACACTCTGTACACTTTGGCATACCATTTGGAATACAGACAGTGGCTCCCAGTTCCATCAGGGACTGATTGAAGTCTCCGGGTCTGTCCTTGGGCATCACAAGTCTCAAATCATCCTCTGTTTTCTTTTTTACCTTTGCACTTAATATATCCGATTGATCTGCACTGATTCTGGTAATAATACGAAGAACATTTCCGTCAACTGCCGGCTCTGCAATTCCAAATGCGATAGATGCCACTGCACCGGCTGTATAGCTGCCGATTCCCGGAAGCGCTAATAGCTTGGCGTAATCATTTGGAATCTTTCCTTTATATTCATCACGTACAATTCCCGCTGCCTTATTTAAATTTCGGATTCTGTTATAATATCCCAATCCTTCCCAGGATTTAAGGAGCTGTTCCTCCGAAGCATTTGCCAGGTCCGTTACCTTTGGAAACAAATCTAAAAATCTGTCATAGTACGGTTTGACCGCTTCAACTCTGGTTTGCTGAAGCATGATTTCAGACACCCAGATTTTATAAGGATTCCTGTCCTCTCTCCATGGCAGAATTCTTTTATTCTGATCATACCAGCCAAGCAAAGGATTTACTATTTTATGATAATCCATATTTTTACCTTTAACTTTTCACTATTTTGATACTACCACGGACGAACCTTTTCAAACTTCTGCTTGGTTGACAGACAATACTTAAAGCTCTGATAACGAGTTTCCAGATCACCTTCATCCAGTTCAATATCAGAAGCAATTGCCATAGTATTTAACATATCATCCGTAAGTCTGTGATGAATGCCTGTTAAAATATTTAATTTCGCCTCATAATCCTTGGCATCCAAGAATTCCAGCACTGCAGGATCCAGCTGATACTCTTCCTCTGTCGTATCATTAGTTGCCGCAGGCTGCAGCTTTTCTTCAGCTTTAATCTCTGGTTTTACTGCTTCCTGAACCTCAGTTTTCACATCCTCTTTCACTTCTGAATCGGTAGCTTTATTCTTCTCAGCCTTTACATTCACCAGTTCAAAACGATATTCCTGATCAGCATTCGGATATTTTTCCCTGTCCACCGGTTCCATAAACATTTCAAGTGGTCTGACATATACCTTGTAATCTCCATACAAAGCCTGATATACGACCAGGTCCTTTCCGTTTTCAGAATCAGTTGCAAGGGTCATAATCTGATATATATTCCCCTTAAAATGACGATAAATTTCAAATGGTTTTGGATTACTTCTCATGAATTAATATGCCTCTTTCTTTCATTATGATTTGGCTCAAAAGAATACGCCAAACTCAAAAGATATTATATCACTAACCCCTTTGAAGTACAATCGCAGGCCTGCCCATTTGACTGTCACATTTTCCTATCGCTGTTCATAATAAAGTTTTACTCTGGTCTGCAGCAAATGCTCTCCGTTTGCGTTTTCATTGCATTTTAAAATACTGTGAATCAATGCTTCTCTTTCGCTATCTGTTAAAAGCGAGAGTCGATTATGATTGACCGACAACGTATACTCTCTCTCCTTTCCTGCCTGTTCTATATATGTAAGCATAATACCTGCCTGATCAATACCTGCATCATTTAATACTTCTCTAACCTGCATGAGTAAAAGCTGTTCATTCCCGGAATAAATCTCACTATCACAAAACCCGGTCATACGATTACGGCTCTGTGCAGTCACATCAATAAGCATAATCAGAATAATTGTACACACTACCCCAAGTGCTACCAGACCAATATTTTTTGCCATTTCCTTTTTCTGTATTTTTTTCATAATTGTACTCATCCTTTCATTGTCTCGATGGTTTACTATCGAAACCGGTTCGTTCTCTTTACATAAGGAATCATACAAAATAAAAAGTCCGATAAAACGGACTTTTTGACATTTTCTGAGAATTTTAAATTTCTAATAGAATTCAGTCTATTTCTGACTGTATTCATATTCCATATATCCGAGCTTTAATGCTCCCATAATTCCCTGCTTATCTTCTAATAACGGAGCACAAATATAGGTATCCAGATCTGCCAGCTCACGAGTCACTACATACCCTGCCAGATACTCTTTAAAATATTTTCGAATCATAGGAAACAGCTGCGTTTGTTTCATCACGCCGCCTCCCAAAATAATGCGTTCCGGCGAAAGAACCAGGGTATAATCCACCAGTGCCTGTGCGATATATCTGGCCTCCAAATCCCAGGCAGGGTGATCTGCCAAAAGTTCCTTGGCATTTACCCCAAAACGTTCTCCTATCGCAGGACCGCTGGCCAGCCCCTCAAAACAGTTTGAATGAAACGGACATTTCCCCTGATAGGTATCCCCTGCTTCTCTGGTTAATAGAATATGTCCGCCCTCTGAATGCAGCATTCCGTGAAGAAGCTTATCCTCCACAATCACACCGATTCCAATCCCGGTACCGATGGTGGCATAAATGCAGGAATGCAATCCTCTGCCGTTTCCATAGGTATATTCTCCCAGCATAGAGCCATTAACATCCGTATCAAATCCGACCGGAATCTGAAGTGCTCTCTGAAAGGCTCCTACAATTTCTACATTCTGCCAGCCTTCCTTTGGCGTGGTTGTAATATATCCATAGGTTTTGGAATCTCTGTGAAGGTCTATCGGACCAAAACAGGCAATTCCCAAAGCCTCAATGTTTTCCTCTTTAAAAAAAGCAACCATATTTTCAATTGTTTCATCCGGTGTTGTCGTCGGAATGGAAACCTCTTTAAAAATATTTCCGTTTTCATCTCCAATTGCGCAGACCATTTTTGTTCCGCCTGCTTCCAATGCTCCGATAATCATATAAATTCTCAACTTTCCTAATATTTTCTGTATTTCAAAATGAAAGATTTTTCTTTCGTTTCTTTCCTATACAGTATATAATAAAAGAGAAAATATGGATATACAGAAAGGATAACTTTATACGATGGGAAGAAAATCCACCAAAGAAGATAAAAACATTTATCATAGAAGCAGAGAGGAAGCCGGACTTACCAGAGAAGCTGCTGCCGATGTTTTAGAATATGTATCAGCAGACCGTATCGAAAGAATCGAAAATCAGAATGCTCTTCCTCACCCGGATGAAATATTAGCAATGGCTGACGGCTATAAAAATCCGTCTCTTTGCAACTATTACTGCTCACATGAGTGTCCGATCGGGCAGGCCTATATTCCGGAAGTAAAATTAAAAGACTTATCCCAGATTACTTTGGAAATGCTGGCATCTCTCAACTCACTGGAAAAGGAAAAAAATCGATTAATCGAGATTACTGTTGACGGGCAGATTACCGATGATGAAAAGGATGATTTTGAACGCATTCAGGAACGTCTTTCTGAAATTGCCCTGGCAATCGAATCCCTTCAGCTTTGGGTAAAACATGCACTGATCAACGGAAAGATTTCTTAATACAACGCAACAAAAAGGTCTTAGCAACAGCTAAGACCTTTTTATTTACCGCAGTCTTGTGACCGGTATTCATTCAAACATTAGTCCGGATAATTAAGACGAGCATCATCAATCTGATATAAGGTATGATCCAAATATTTCTTGGCAACATAGTTTGCCATCGGAAGGTTCATATCCAAATAGTTTCCGCAGTCTCTAGGGCTGGCTCCCGGTACTTCATCTTTAAAGTCACGAATAAATTCAAACATTTCAACCATCAGATCTACGATATCCTTTGATTCATAATCACCGGCCAGGAGTAAATAAAAACCGGTTCTGCATCCCATAGGTCCAAAGTAAATCACCTTTTCCTTGATACCCTCTTTATTTCTTAAGTAGGTAGCTGCCAGATGTTCAATGGTATGAATTTCTGCTGTATTCATAACCGGCTCTTCATTTGGAGAAGTCACTCTTAAATCAAAAGTAGTAATCACTTCCTGTCCGACAAAATCCTTTCTGGAAACATAAATTCCCGGCTGAAGGGTTAAATGATTTACTGTAAAGCTTGCAATTTTTTCCATTTCTTTTTACCTCTTTTTCGTTTTATATCTTAAAGTTTTTCTCTGCAAAAATAGCAGTTATATTTATTTGCATATTCACCGACAGGAACCAGATTTTCCGCAGCACAGTAATTACAAATTACGAGTCTGGCATTCTTTGGAATCGGATCTCCGAGTACAAGTCTTTGCGCATAGCGAAGTCCTGCATGTCGGCGTTTTTCTTCCATATCATGAAGTCTCTTTTCCTTCTGATGCTCTATCTCATCCAGTCTGGCTTTTTCTCTCAATAAATCTGTCGTCGATTTACTGCTTTCGTCAGAAACGCTATTTCCGTCTGCTGCCTTCATAGCAGCTACTGCCGCCTGTGCACTGCTCATAGGTCTGCTTGTCGGTGCAGGTGCCTGTCTTTTTTCTGACGCCGTTCTGTCCTCAACCTGCATACTCGGGAATGTCACGGATGAAGATCCGGAGGAAATCGTAGTCACGCCCCCGCCGGAAGAATTTGGCTTGTAAGAAGATGATTTTTTTGCTATTTTCACTCCTTGTTGGATAATAGAAATAATGATGATAACAATAATATATAATGAAAATGCGCTCATTTTTTCCCCTTTCTTTTTCCAGATGTCTATTGTGAATCCTTTGCCAGAGTAATCATCAATAGCTCAACTGCCAATGTTTCTGCAATCCTGCCTGTATTGATCCCTTCTTCTGTATCGACACAGCTTTCAATCGCTGCTCTCAGCTGCTCTGTACTGAATTTGGCAGCCTGCCCTAAATATTTATTAACTGCAAAGCTCGGAACTCCCAGTTTGGAGGCAATGGCCTTTTGGTCATATCCCTTTCTTCGAAGTTCCTTGGTTTGAAACAGATGATTAAAGTGACGATTCATCAAAACCAAAATCTTTCGCGGCGACTCTCTTTGCGCAATCAAATCATAATACAAGTCCAGTGCCATTTTCTGTCTTTTAAAAGCAATTGCTTCAATCATATCAAAAATTCTGTTGCTAAGCTGTCTGGAACAGATTGCCTCGATATCGGCTTCTGAAATGTCCGATTTATCCATCGTATAGCAAAGCAGTTTTTCAAGCTCCGTTGAGATAATCGACATCTCCATACCACAGTAATCAATAAATAAATCCAGTGCTCTGTGCGTAATCTGCTTGTTTTGCTTCATGATAATACTGACAATCCAGCGCTTGAGAGTTTCCTCATTCTGCTTTACAAATTCTGCAACATAACCGCTGTCCTTACAGGTCTTATAGAGCTTTCCTCTTTTATCCACATCCTTTTCTACAAACAGGAAAAAGGTGGTTTCAGGAACTTCTTTTAAATAGTCTGCCAGCTTGTCATTCGCATTTTTAAAAAATCCGCTGTTTTCAATCAGAATGACTCGACGCTCTGCCAAAAAAGGCATCGTCTCTGACAAATCGATAATCTTTTCAACCGAAATGTCTTTTCCCTCAAAAACCTGAAAATTCATGGAATCCTCAGGATCTCCCAAAGCCTTGGCCATTCGATCCTTGTACTGTTTTCTGAGGTAGTCCTCCTCACCGGTCAGCAAATATATATTTTTAAATGTATTTTCTTTTATATGTTTCCCCAGAATTTGCATAAAAACGTCACACTTCTTTTCTATTTTGCATAGGTATTATACCCGACATAGCCGCATTTTTCAATCAGCTTCTGTCCGTCAGGTGATAAAAGCCAGTCTGTCAGAGCCTTCACATTTTCATTTTGATTGTCTTTTCTGTAGGCTGCATAAAAATTTGTTACAATCGGATAACTTCTGTTTCTGATATTAGCTTCACTGGGATAAACGCCGTTTACAGATAGGGTCTTGATCTGTTCATTTCCTACCATATCATTTAAATAATACCGAAAAGAAAATCCGATGGATGCACCAAACACACGCAAAAGTGATTTATTTCCGATTTTCTCATCCTTCATAAAAGCTTCCATCATAGTCTGACTGCCGCTTCCCGGATATCTGGTCACAGGATTGATTGCTCTGTCTGCTCCGCCTACCATTTTCCAGTTCTGAATGTTACCGGCATAAATGCTGCGAATTTCATCCACCGATAAATCATCCACCGGATTATTTTGATTGACAAAAAAGACAAAAGCCTCCAGTCCGATAGGCACATATTCAATCTCTACGCCCTGCTCTTTGGCATATTTTTTCTGCTCCTCGGACGGCATGGCACAAAAGAACACATCAATACTGCCATCCACCAGTGCCTGAAAGCCTCTGACAGAATTTTGATACTGCATTTTACTGTCCGGAGCAAAATTTTCTCCATAATAATTGTCATCCGAAAAGACGCCTCCCTCATACGTAACACATCCCTCGGGATAGACATTTTCAATTACCGATGCATATACCGGAACCAGTGCTGCAGCTCCGTCGAGAACAGGCAGGTCCTCCGTCAGCTTAAAGTCCGTATCAACGCGGGCAATCTTTTCACGGTTTTCAAAAGGAAGATACGCAGCTACATCTATCATTTTCATCCGGCTCGTATCGCTAAAATTATTTCCCAGTCGTCTGGTTACCAGCATATACATAGCTATATTTATGCCGATAAAAAACAGACCTACAAACAGCAGTAAAAGCCTTTTAAATCTATCGTTCATATCTTTTACCACCACAATTCTCTGGAAATAAAGTAAATAATCGATGCATTCTTGTATGCAAAAATGGCATAACAAAAATGCCCAATGGTTAACATAACTCCAATTGCCATCAGTACTGTCAATAGGATGAGAAATCTTTTATCCCCGATGCTTAAGTTCTGATTGTCTATATTCTGATTGTCTATATTCTGATCATCCATATTTTGCGTCGATTGTTTACAATCGAGGCCATTCACTGTTTTCATCTACTACATGACACTTCCTTTTGATTTCCACTTTCTAATCTACATATTCTGAACAGCAATCATCAATAGAATAGTCAGACCGCCATAAATGATGAGCACCAGTGCAAACAAAATGGAAGATACAATTAAATTAATCTTTCGAGCACGCATTTTTTCAGGAGCAATCGGTTCTCCTAAATTTTTACCGTTCAAAAATAAAATCAAACTTGCCAGGAAATAAATAAAGGCTCCCAGCGGAATTCCGTACATAATAAAAAATGCAAGTATCATTTCCCAATATACCATCTTGGTTCCCCCATGTATTCGTAATCACTTTTGTACTATCTTATCACAAAAAGCCTCTATCTCGATACCCAATTTTTCAAATCGCACAGAAATAGCGCCGCACTGATCCGTTCTGAAAACCTGACTTTTCACATCGCCCAGCCTATCCAAAGTTTCCTCATGCGGATGCCCATATCTATTGCCTTCACCGCAGCTGATAAGGGCTGCTTTTGGCTGCACGGTTTCTAAAAGTTCTCGCGAGGTAGAGGTACTGCTCCCATGATGAGCTACCTTTAAAATATTCACATAGGCTAACTTTTCCAGCGCATCGCATACCGCACCATCCATCTGCGAGCTGCTGTCTCCGGTCAAAAGAATAGAATAACCCTGCATCCTGGCCAATAGCACCAGCGATTCATTGTTTTCATCCTGCGCTATTGCAGTAGCATTTGGACTCTTTGGAGATATATCCAGTAGATTGATAAGTGTTAAATCTCCCAAAGATAAACTATCCATAGCATTCATGGTATCTGCCAGATCGGACAGTTTTCTGTTTTCCTCGGTGGAATTTTCTAAAGACTTTTGCATCAGCGGTGACACCCATACTTTATCAACCTCAATCCCTTTTGCAGGTCCCTCCTTTAGCAATTCATAAATCCCGTTGACATGGTCTGTATGGCCATGCGAAACAACCACCGCATCTACCCTGGAAATGCCCTGATATAAAAGAAACGGTATCAGTCGATATTGTCCGACCCTGCTCTCACTGCTGCTGCCGCAATCGACAATAACCGCATTCCTCTGCCCGGTAGTTAACACAATGCAATCACCCTGTCCGACATCCAGCATATACATGGCATTTCGCGCCGGCGGCTTTTGTATGATAAAGAGAAGTAAAGAAACGGAAACTGCAAAAATCATACACACCCCTGCATGATTTATCCGTTTTGTTTTCCGAATGCGTTCCCGGTCCGTGTTTGGTTTTCCATCCGCATTCTCCTGATTTAAGATAATATGTAATGATCGACCGCTCCCCAAAAGGTAGCATACGCTAACTAGTGCAACCAAAACCAGATAATAAATCACCATACGATACGCAGGAGGTCTCCCGGTTACCAGTACAGAACCCGGAAGTGACTGCGTATACAGGCAAACATATTCATAGAAATCCAGTAAATAATCAGGGATGATTAATAGAAATGGTATACGAAAAATTAATCCCAGACATCCAAAGATCAGGATTGGCGTCATCAGCGGCACCAATAAAAGATTCAGAAAAAAAGAATACGGTGAATAGGTATAATAAAACCACAAAAGACAAGGAATCGTTAAAAGCTGTATTGAAAGATTGGCAACCAGCACACTTCTGACTTTTGCATACACCTGATAGAATTTAGCATACCGTTTTATAAATAGTGAATCTTCCCAGCTTTCAAACAAGCGATTAAAAACGGGAGACAGAATGGCCAGACTGCTGACCGCCAGAAAGGATAACAGAAAGCCCGCATAGCCTAAATACAAGGGCTGAGATAATAAAAGACAAAGTGCGGAAAAGGCCATGGCTGTCAGCATATCATAGGTTCGCTCCAGCTGCTCTGCCAGTAAAAATAAAACAAACATGACAAAGGCACGAAATACCGAACCGGATTTTGGCAGCATACGTACATACAAAAACAAAACCAGCAAACTGAAAGCTGCGCATACTTTCGGATCGATTCCCAGGCGCCTTAATACCCGATAGAGTCCCATACCAATCAGAGCGATATGAAGTCCCGATATCGCCAAAAGATGAGAAATCCCATTTCTTTGATACAGGCTTTTTACCTCCGGATTCATATTACTTTTGTCACCCAGCAGCATAGCTGCCAAAACAGACGCATTCTCCTTTTTCATATTGCGATATAAAAAGTCTTCACTCTGCTTTCGATACTCAAACAGCTTCTGCGCCAGTTTGTCATACTCTGAGCCTTTAGCTACGATTTCCGGTTGATAGAGTCTGGCCTGATAGCCCAATATTTCGTAATAGCTTTTGGCATCAAACTGTCCCGGATTCGTCGCACTTTCAAAAAAAGAAAGTCGTCCTTTAAACAAAACCGTGCTGCCTATTTTCAGATTTAATTCTTCTTTGCTGTAGCATATGATATTTTGAATCGTTGGATTTATCGGATCATTTGATTTTATAAGATCCCTTGATTTAATAGAAGTATTTGTATTATTTTGATTGTTTGATTTTATTTGGTTGAATGAATAGATTTGATTGTTCTGACTGTTTAGATTGTCTGAATTGATTGGATTATCCGCAAACACCTGTGTATCTGACAGATAATAAATAAACGTTTCATCCTTGGTTTCCTGTGCTAAAAGTTTGGAAAGGACATAGACACTTTCCGTCTTTTCTCGGCCGTCTTGACTTTGTTCCCGACTTAGATACATATTGGGGCGAAAAGTTTCCGCCCCAATTTTTATCAAAAACAAAATCACTACTACTGCCAATGCCAGGATACACATTGGTCTGTTTTTTAACATTTGTTCTCCTATTCTGCTACCAGCTCCAGATTTCTTTCATAAATCTGCGATAACGGCATGACTTCTTTATAGGCCAAATTGGTCTTGCCATCCACCGATATCTGAACCTTGTTTATATCTGAAAGCTCAGCTAACGAATTCACGATAGAATAAATAACCACCTCAGCACTCGCACTGCCCAGCTGTGTCAAAAAGGTCGGATCTACATTGACATAGCAGATACCGTCACTTACCATGACAGAAATAATCTTGGTATCCGGATTGATAACCGCGTATGCCCCCATTTCCTTCATTTCATCTTCGCTGGTTCCTAAAATAAGCTGCTCGAGTACCAGCTTTTCCAGAGAAATATTTCGGTTATAAACTACCTCTCTGTTTACCTTAATCAGCTGATCGCCTTTTTTACTTCCGTAAAATAAAGCCAGGCTGACTTTTTCCTGTGTATTAATTTCATTTCCGGAGTTATCAATAAACTGGTCTGCACTCATGGTACCAATCGGTACCCCATAGCTATTTTCCAGCGCGATTCCATCAATCAAAAAAGACACATAATTGACGCCCTCAATCTGCGACAAAGTTCTGACGATAGCAGCTCTGGTTAACACCTCCGCAGTTCTGCTAAGCTTGTGATAGCCATCACCAAAATCAATCAAAAGACTGCCCTCATCACAAGAGGTACTCTTGATCTCCACATAATCCGGAATCGCAGGTCTCATATCGGTCTGACTCGGAATCTGTTGCAGCTCCAACAAAAGCAGCGGAATCAGATTATCTCTGCCGGATTCCGTCGTTACAAACTGTCTGCTTTGAATCTTGGTATCTTCTCTATTTACTTCATACACCTGATATACATTACCGCCCTCCGGCTGCGTATTTTTACCACATCCAAATAGCATTAGCATAGGCAGCAGCATACACATTACTGCAATAAACTTTTTCATACTTTTTCCTTTATAATCTATTCTCTGGTCTGATAAATAATCGGAATCTTTACAATAAATACAGTACCTTCGCCTTCTTCACTTTCGATCTTAATCGATCCTCTGTGCATCAGGATCGCATTACGGGTAATGGAAAGTCCGAGTCCCGTTCCGCCGATTTCTCTCGAATGAGATTTGTCCACGCGGTAGAATCTCTCAAAAATATGTTCATGTGCTTCCTTTGGAATACCGATACCGTTGTCCTCTACACGAATCGTTGCAAACTGATGATCCGCATCCAAAGTTACTTTTACATATCCGTAATCATGATTGTACTTAATCGCATTTTCAACCAGGTTGCTGATTGCCAGGGTCAGCTTCACTTCATCCACCTCGGCCTGAACCTCTCTGACACTTTCCATCAGTACATCGATGTTTCTCTGCTTTGCAATCGGTCTGAGTCTTCTGAGAATCAGCTCAATGATTTCATTTAAGTTTCGGTTTTCAATATTCATATCCGAAGCTGTCTTATCCATTTTTACCAGTGAAAGTAAATCATTGATGATCGTATTTTCACGGTCAATTTCCTGAGCGATATCTGTCATGAATTCCTTGTACAATTCAACCGGAACATCCTCCTGCATATTCAGCGAGTCTGCCAGTACCTTCATAGAGGTAAGCGGTGTTTTTAACTCATGCGAGACATTGGAAACAAACTCCTGTCTGGATTCGTCCAGCGTCTTCATTCTGCCCAAAAGTTCATTAAACGCAGAAATGATATGCTCTGTTTCCACATAATCTCCGTCTGAAATAACCTCTGTCTGGAATCCGTCCTTTACCTCACTGATGGCCTGTGTTACCTTGTCAAACGGTTTAACCATAAGTGTAGAAAACAGCCATGCAATACCGACTAACAGAATCGCACAAAGCACCTGCAAAATAGACGCCTGATTTTTCAAAATATCGACATTGGTACGAATATTATCAGTCGAAACACTAATCAGCATGGATCCTCGGACAACATTTGGTACCGAATCCTCGGTATAGATTACTTCAAAATTGTCCATATCCTGAACACCAAAAAAGCTGTCCATAATTGGTGTCGTTACCTCAATATATTGATTTTCACGGTCATAATTGGTGGATGACTGTCCTTTCATACAGAGCATAATTTCCTCTGAAATCATGGTTTTACCTTCACTGACTCCATAGGTATCTCGTATGACATTACAGTTTTGATCAATGATAATAACACGCCCGTCGTACAAATCCGAGAGCTGTGAAAGCTCCGCATTTACCACCTCAGAGGTCGTGTCATTTAAATAATTATAAGAAATTAAATGATTTGCTAAAACCTTGAACTGAGCTTGTACATCGGCTGTTCTGACACTGACGGCACGCTGTTCGTAGTTTTCCAAAATGGTAAAACGCAGAATCATCGTCGGTATAATACCGATTGCCAAAATCAGCAAAAACAGCCTAAATTTCAAGCTGTGAAAGATATGCAGTTTTTCTGCTAAATGTGAATAAAAATTTTTCAAATCTTATCATCCTTTAAAGAAGTAGCCTACGCCCCATTTCGTATGAACATATTTCGGTTCACTCGAGTTGTTCTCAACCTTTTCACGAAGTCTACGAATGTGAACGTCAACTGTTCTGGCATCCCCCGGATAATCAGCACCCCAAACCAGAGTCAAAAGCTTTTCACGGCTGTATACCTGATTTGGATTCATAGCCAAAAGTTCTAATACATCAAACTCCTTGGTAGTCAAATTGATTTCTCTGTTTTCAATAAATACACGTCTGTTTTCTCTCTCCAGAACTAAATCGCCACAGATAATTTTCATATCTGAGTCTTCTTTCTTTTTATTCTTTGAGGTTCTGCGAATAATGGCTTTGATACGTGCTTTTACTTCCAAAATATTGAAAGGCTTGGTAATATAATCATCAGCGCCGTACTCCAGGCCCAGGATTTTGTCCATATCCTCACCCTTTGCAGTCAGCATAATAATCGGTACAGATGAAAATTCACGAATCTGCTGACATACCTCAAATCCGTTCAGCTTTGGCAGCATGACATCTAACAGGATGATATCAAATTCCTCATCCTTTGCCATCATCAGGGCTTCTTCACCATCATAAGCACAGCTTACTTCCATTCCGTCCTGCTCTAAACTAAATTTTATTCCTTTTACAATTAACTTTTCATCATCTACAATCAATACTTTGTTTGCCATTTTACACCTCAATATTGTCCAAGCTTTGTTACTCGACAGAAATCTGATCCTTGATTTGATCAAACAATCCGTCCTTAATTCCCGATACCTTTTTGATATCACTGATTTTTGAAAAAGGCCCGTTCTTTTCGCGATACGCTATGATACTCTCTGCGCGCTTCTCCCCAATTCCCGAAATGCTTTGTAGCTGAGCCTTGTTTGCTGTATTAATATCTATTTTATCCGAGGACTCTGTCGGTCCGTCCTGATCAGATGGCAGATTATCTTGGTTTACATAATTATTAATATCCTCGCTCTCGAGCATTGTTTTCGATTCGAGCACCTGCCACTCATCCTGTGTATATACCTTGACCATTTCTCCGTCTGAAAGTTTTTTCGCCTGATTGACACTCTCTATCACCGCATCCTCTGTGAGTCCGCCGGCGCTTTGTACTGCCTCATACACTCTGGCATCCTTTTCAAAAGAATACACTCCGGGCTGATTGACTGCTCCCACTACCTGAACATAGATGATTTCCGAAACTTCTCCCACTTCGGTTTCCTCTGCTGCAATATTTTCTGCTGCAATATTTTCTACTGCAGAATTTTCCTCAGCCGTTTCTTCTTCATTCTCCATGGAATCCGACTGCACATCCGAAGCAATCCTGTCTGTATTTTCGATATTTTCTGACACCTCAGACTCTAAATACAACACTTGTTGGCCTCGTCCGCAGCCGCAAAATACCAGCATCAAGACCAGGCATCCCAGAGAAATCGCCAATATTTGGTTGTTTTTCATAAATTTAGCCTCCGATTTTTGGTATGTATTTCAGAATAAAACCTACCAAAATTTCTAATTTCTATAGAATTTTATAAAATTCAGAGGCTCCTTTAATATAAATCGCATATTTATTGTAAGTCAAAAATCTTAGCATATCAAGGGGATTCTAAAATAAAAAACCAACTATCTCAAACTTTCTTTTCGAAAAAATTGAAATAATTGGTTTTTATATTGTATTTATTCCTGCATTTGCTGCTGCATCTGCGTCTGAAGCTCATCCAGAGCATCCTGTGTCGAACGTCCCTGCCAAATATCAGTAAGGGCCGCCTCCAATTGTACCCAGAAATTACTTGCCTGAATTACCTTTGGAAGGGATGCGCTGATTTCATATGCAGCCATTGCCTGATTTAAATTGTCATTATCATATACGATATTTTTGTTTACCGAAATCTTTCCTGCTCGCTGGTACAAATCCTGATCCTCCATTGAGGTCAGATATGCTGCAAAATCATTTGCGAGTTCTTTATGTTTTCCATAACCGTTGACTGCAATGGCATTGGTAACAGAAAGTCCTTTGCTCTTTTTCTCTGCTGAAACATCCGGCAAAAGTGTGATACCATACTCACCCTGGAAGGTACCTTCTGCTTTTGCATTTTCCAGAGTACGAACCGCCTCCATGGTAGCAAAGGTAAACATGATTTTTCCCTGCATGAATTCCTCTAAAACAGATGCATAATCTGCCTGCTTTGCTTCGATAGAAAAGAACTGATTCAGACTCTGATATACATCGAGACATTCCTTGGTATCCTGATTGCTGATAGAAAGGATGCTCGGATCATCTCCTGTCTTTCCTCCGATATCAATATAATTTCCTGCAAAGAAATAGTTAAAGAAAATATCGGATACATCCCATTTCAAAATTCCCTCTACGCCTTCCGGAGCATCATACTCGTCCGCGAGATTTAAAATATCCTCCATCGTATGCGGCATAATTGAATTTTCTGAAATGCTGTTCATCGATACCATTTCATTTAAATGAGTCTGATTGTACAAAAACAGACTGGTATCAAAATACATCGGATATGCCACCAGCTGATTTTTATAGGTGACCGCATCCAAAGCGACCTGCGGCATATTGTCTGCTGTGACAAATTTTCCGCTGTCTGCGATTTCTGTTGCCAGTCCGGACAGATAAGCTCTTTCCAAACAGTCATTGGAAATAATAAATAAATCCGGATATACCTCATCCTCTATCGTTGCATCATAAATGGATTCCAGATACTCTACTGCACTGATACAAGTTGGTACCACTCTGACATTTTCATGCTGGTTCATATATGCCATCGCTTCACTGAGTAAATACTCTGTCAAAGCTTCATCGCTGTACCACAAATGAATCGTATCCTTTTCTGAAGTCGAGGCTAACATATCCATTGGATTTTCGTCGGTTTCTTCCTCCGGCACATCCTGCGATTCATCCTCTGCTTCTTCCACTGCCGCTTCCTCATCCATGCTGACCGGGTTCTGTGCATCCACATATGCTCTGTACACCGGGAATGCTACCAACAGACATAAAAAGATAAGGGATAAAAATTTACTTCTGATTTTCATTACTGCCTTATTCCTTTACTGCCTGAATGCTGGCATCCAAAATAGCTGCCATCTTATCTACATCTTCTTTTGTGATGATAAGAGGTGGAACAAAACGAATAATATTGGCACCGGCATTGATTAATACCAGTCCATTATCCAGTGCATTTGAAATAATCGGTCCAACCGGAATATCAAATACCAGTCCCTGCATCAGACCGGCGCCGCGGCGCGTTGAAATGAAATCATACTTTTCAACAAATCCGTCTAATACGCTTTCCAAATAAGCACCAACTTCTTTTACATTATCGAGAACCTTTAATTCATCAAATAAATCAAATACCTTGCTGATAGCTGCACCTGCTAATGGGTTACCGCCATAAGTAGTACCGTGATCACCTGCTACGAGTGAAGCCTGTCCTACCTTTTCTGCCATCAGGAAAGCTCCTACCGGAACACCGCACCCTAAAGCCTTGGCTGTTGTCATGACATCCGGTTTGATACCGTATTTCTGCCATGCAAACATTTCACCGGTACGTCCCATACCACACTGAATTTCATCCAGAATTAACAGAATATCCTTTTCATCACAAAGAGCACGAACCTTTTCCATAAACTCTTTAGTTGCAGGATAAATACCGCCTTCACCCTGAACAGTTTCAAAAATGATAGCACAGGTCTTGTCTGTTACCTGACTTAATACACTGTCAAAATCATTTAAATCTGCAAACTTAATATTACCAATCATAGGCTGGAATGCCTCACGGTAATGAGGATTACCGGTGATAGATAAAGCACCCATAGTACGTCCGTGGAAGGAATGGTTCATGGCGATGATTTCATGATCTGTCTGACCATCCTTGAGGTATGCATATTTTCTCGCTGTTTTAATCGCACCTTCGATTGCTTCTGCTCCACTGTTTGTAAAGAAAACACGATCCATTCCGGATGCATTTTTAATCTTTCTGGCTGCTTCAATTGCCGGAACATTGTAATAGTAGTTTGAGGTGTGCAGAATCTTGTCTACCTGATCCTTTACAGCCTGATTGTACTGCGGATGATTATAACCGAGTGCAAATACTGCGATACCTGCACAAAAATCTAAATATTCCTTGCCTTCAATATCATATAAATTTACACCCTGACCATGATCAAAAACGATTTGATAACGGTTATAGGTATGTAATAAATCCTGTTCTGCCTGATCAATATATTCCTGCATTAACATATTCTTTTCCTCCATTGTATCACAAGTTGCCCTATGCTAACCTGTCGATAATTTACAGTTCATTTTCGTCCTGCACGATGGCAGTACCGATACCCTTATTAGTAAAGATTTCCAATAATAAACAATGCGGGATTCTACCATCTAAAATATGTACTCTTCCTACACCGTTTTTCACAGCATCTGTACAGTTGTTCAGTTTTGGAAGCATACCGCCGCCAATTGTTCCGCTGGCGATCAGTTCATCTGCCTGGCTGGCTGTGAGTCTGGAAATGAAGCTGTCCTTGTCTTCGAAATCACGATACAATCCTTCTACGTCTGTTAAGAATGCTAACTTTTCTGCTCCGACTGCTTTTGCAATCGCACAAGCTGCATCATCCGCATTGATGTTATAAGAAGCAAACTCATCACCCAAACCGATTGGTGCTACGATTGGTAAGTAGTCATTTTCGAGAAGGTCAAATAAAACCTTTGGATTTACCTGATCAACATCACCAACAAATCCGATATCTTCGCCGTTTGAATATTTTTTCTGTACATGTAATAAACCACTGTCTTTTCCGCTGACACCAACAGCCTTTACACCTAATTCCTGTACCATGGTTACCAGCTGCTTATTTACTTTGGAAAGAACCATTTCTGCGATTTCCATGGTTTCTTCATCTGTAACACGAAGACCATTTACGAATTTTGCTTCCTTACCCACTTTAGAAACCCAGCGACTGATTTCCTTTCCGCCGCCATGTACGATGATTGGTTTGAAACCTACCAGCTTAAGTAAGGTTACGTCCTTGATAACGTTTCTCTGAAGCTCCGGATTTGCCATTGCACTTCCGCCGTATTTTACGACAATGATACGTCTGTTAAACTGCTGAATATAAGGAAGGGCTTCAATTAATACCTCTGCTTTTTTTAATACTTCATCCATGTTCTTTTCCATTTTTTCATCCTCTTTTCTTTTGCGTCGATTGCTTACAATCGAGGCCATTCACTGTTTTCAAAATTAACTACGATAGTCTGCATTGATGTTGACATACTCATGTGTTAAATCACATCCCCATGCAGTTGCTGTTTCTTCACCCGCATGCATATCTACATAAGCTGTCACATATTCTTCTGATAAAATCTTGGTTGCCATTTCTTCATCTACGCTAACCGGAGAACCCTGAATATAAGTAGCTACTTCACCGGCCTTGCTCTTTAAGTATAAATCAACCTTTAACGGATCAAACTGTACACCGGAATAACCCAGAGCACACAAGATACGTCCCCAGTTTGCATCATGACCATAAACTGCAGCCTTTACCAAAGAAGAACAGATTACTGACTTTGCCAACACTCTGGCTTCCTGTTTTGTCTTTGCATTCACCACCTGACATTCAAATAATGCAGTGGCTCCTTCTCCGTCACCTGCCATCTTCATGGCCAATGTCTGATTTACATAATGCAGTGCTTCTTTGAATTTTGCATAATTTTCATCTTCTGAAACAATCATTTCATTTTCCGCAGCACCGTTTGCCATAATCAAAAGTGTATCGTTGGTAGATGTATCCCCATCTACTGAAATCATGTTAAAGGTATCTACTACGTCTTCTTTTAATGCCTTTACCAAAAGCTCCTTTGAGATGCAAAGGTCTGTTGTCAAAAAGCCGAGCATGGTACACATATTCGGATGAATCATTCCGGATCCTTTACTCATACCACCCAGAGTGACCTTTTTGTCTCCAATCATAAAGCTGACTGCCACTTCTTTATTTACAGTGTCTGTTGTCATAATCGCTTTGGAAGCATTGGTTCCGGCTTCAATAGAAGCATCCAATGTCTGGCTCATCATCTTTACACCATTGACCAGTTTTTCAACCGGGAGCTGCATTCCGATGACACCTGTAGAAGCTACTGCTACTGAATCATAAGGAACACCCAGGATTTCTTCTACAGCCTTTGATGTTGCTTCACAGGCATCAAATCCTTCCTGTCCGGTACATGCATTTGCAATACCTGAGTTTACTACGACTGCGTGCATTTTATTTCCGGATTCCACGATTTTCATATCCCACTGTACACATGCAGCTTTTACCACGTTTGTTGTAAAGGTTCCTGCACATTCACAAGGGAGCTTGGAAAATACCAATGCCATATCGCTGCGGTCTTTATATTTGATATTTGCTTCGCAGCTGGCTGCTTCAAAGCCTTTTGCTGCTGTAATTCCACCTGTAATAATTTCCATTTTTATCACCTTTTCCTTTTGCCTAATCCAATGTCACTCTATGTTCTATTCATTGAAACGAATAATATTTTCTGTATTTAATGTAAAGTCATAGTAGTTAAGGTCTTCTCTTTTGGTCCATCCGATTTCCTTCCAAAATGCATTTCCGATATCATTTTGGGTGAACGCGATGAGAGATACTTTGTTGATGCCTTCGTCATGCAAAGCCTGCATACAATGCACTACCATATCTTTACCGATTCCTCGTCGTCTGAAATCCGGATTCACACACACATGATACAGGCAACCTCGCCGTCCGTCATGTCCGCAAAGAATCGCTCCGACTACCTTATCGTCCTCTACTGCAACCACACTGATTCCCGGGTTTCTTTTTAAAAATCTTTCCACACCCTCTTTGGAATCATCAATACTTCTGATTGCAAATCCTTTAATTGTTTTCCATAAAGCATAGACCTGTTCGTAGTCCTCTGAAACCATTGCCCTAACCATACTGAAACCTCTTCAATATCTAAAAATACTTACTATTTATCAAACTTCACCTGCTATATATTACTTCACTTTATCAGTGGAAACAATCCTTTTTTTCATTTTCAAAAGAAATGTTTCCATTATATAGAAGTAACCCATGATAATCATATTTACCATTTTCGTATAATTATACATACGATATGCATATTATGCAAGTATTTTTTATTTTATGCACGTTTTCAGTGAATATTCATTGTTTTATGCATTTTTAGTGTCATATATACTCAATTGCATTCTAAAATAAAATAGGTTATATTATTTCTAACACAGAATATATCCAAAATGAGGTATGAAATGAGCGTAGTTAAAATTCTGATTTTATATATAATTATCGTAAATATCATCGCATTTTCCCTCATGGGAATCGATAAATTAAAAGCAAAAAAAAGAGCATTCCGCATCCCGGAAGCTACCCTGTTTTTGTTTGTCATCGTAGGTGGCAGCATTGGCGGTATTTTAGGAATGCATCTGTTTCATCACAAGACCAGACACTGGTATTTCCGTTACGGATTTCCGGCGATTCTGATTCTTCAAATCATTCTAGTCATTGTACTGTTAAACCTTCCGATCCAGTATCATGTTTTATAATTCCATTTCTGATTATCAGATTACAGGCAGAAAGAAATCGAGGCGTTTATGTATATAGCAGCCATTGCAGATAATATTGCAGACAGAAAACAGACAGAACGATTGTTGGGACGAGCCAACCTGGCACTGACTCCGGAGCTCGGTACCTTGTATATTGATGCCTTCGGAGACGAGACCTCACTGTATCCGATTTGCATCAAATACGATATGTTTCTGATTGACTTTGATCAGGAATATGACCGCAGCTTTCAGGTCGCAAAGCATCTGATTGATTTAGGAGCTCCGGGACAGATTGTCATCGTAAAGCACAAGGGAGATACTTCCTTTGACTATCCGTCAGACCGAGAGTTTTTTGAACTGGAAAAGCCCATCAGCGTAGCTCCTCTTCACGATTTGATCAGACGTATCCATGATATTATGGCAGAGCAAAAGAAAAGCCAGACTCTCGTGGAAATCCGTGGTCAGGAAGAAACCAAATATGTACCGATGGACTCGATTTTATACGGAAGCTTTGATGAAGTAACCCGCGTGGCACGCTTTGCCTTTGTCGATAAAGAGCCAATGGAATTTGTGGGAGTATTAATGGATGTCACCCATACTCTCGAGGATTTAGAGGGTTTTACCTATCTGTACAAGACCACCATTGTAAATACAAAATATCCGATTGAAAAGAAAAACGGCCATTGCATTATGTACAACGGCGACGTAATCAAAAAGCCCAATATCTTTTCCAAACTATTAAACAAAAAGGACTAAACTTTTTCTATGATTGCTTTACATATAGATGACATCAACAAAATGACAACCACACTTTTTAAAAGTACTTCCTTTGATCAGTTCGCCCTGCAGGAAGGATCCGTAAGCGGCAAATTTTCCATGTTTATTGAGGGAAATATCTCGCCTGACTATACTTCCTCTGAGGATGCTTTGGAAAACGAAGCCGAAAAAAACAGCGGCTACGTAAAATGGCTTGAGGTTCGCCCTCTCCTGGTTTCCTTATTCGAAAACGATACGCTTCCGGCTTCTTTTAAAATCGTGCTTCAGGCACCCAAAAGCTACATGGATAAACTGTTAAATGATCCTGCCTTTGGCGGTGACCCTATGGTTTATAAAGCACTGATTTTAACCTTCCGCTACGAACACGGCAAACTGACCTGTCTTACCGGCATTTCTGCCAATCAGTTTACCCTGGATAAAAGCATTGATAAGCTTTGGGATCAGGCGATTTGCAAATCCCTGGATCATTTACAGATTGCATTTACTTCACTTTAATCCTTTCTGAGGATTCAGCATTAACGTTTCATATGCGGCTTGCAGACCAGACTGGCCATATAGCCAAAAACAAGGGCTGCACATATTCCCAATGCCCCGCTTTGAAAGCCGCCCATAAAAATTCCTAAAAAGCCTTTCTCATCGACAGCCTCTTTGACTCCCTTCATCAGTACATTTCCAAAACCAATCAAAGGTACACTTACGCCTGCCTTGGCATATTCAAATAAAGGCTCATAAATTCCCAGAAAACTGAAAACCACTCCGGTAATCACTAAAATAACCATAACTCTTCCCTGCATCAGTTTGGTTTTTTCGAGTAGTATTTGAACCAGTGCGCAGATAAGTCCGCCCACCCAAAAAGCATTCAGATATGACATAACAATTCTCCTTCATACAAAAACAGCAGGTATTTCTACCTGCTGTCAGTATTTGCAATCTTTGATTTTTTATTCGCCCAGATAAGCAATCACTTCTACTTCACAAAGTACATTCTTTGGTAAAGTTTTTACTGCCACGCAGCTTCTGGCCGGCTTTGATGTAAAGTATTTTGCATAGATTTCATTAAACGCTGCAAAATCATTCATGTCTGCTAAAAAGCATCCTGTCTTTACTACCTTGTCATAAGAAGCGCCTGCTGCTTCTAATAAAGCTCCGATGTTTTTCATTACCTGCTCTGTCTGAGCTTCAATTGTATTTGGAGCAATTTCTCCGGTTTCAGGAATGATAGCAATCTGTCCTGATGCATAAAAGAAATCTCCTGCAATAATTCCCTGTGAATATGGTCCGATTGCTGCCGGTGCATTTGGGGTACTAACTACTTTCATCTTTGTTCTCCTTTTCTCTGTCTCAATTGTTTACCATCGAGTTTATTAACTATTTCAAATGAATTAAATTTATTCCATAAAAGAAGCAACCACATAAAAGCCTCTTTCATTTTCTTCTACCGATACCACAGTGCCCTCTCTTACCTTTAATCTGTCTCGAAAGGAAATATTACCTGACATTGCCAGTGACGGGTCAATGGTATAATAATAACTGCTCGGAAGGACACCCTCTGTAATTGTAATCGCATCTCCTGCTTTTAACAGTCCCGGTCTTTCCATTTTAAAGGTCATTTCTCTCATGCTAAAACACCTTCTTCACGTAATGCTGCTTCTTCACGTACTAAATCCTCATGCTCGAGCATATCAGTAAAGACATCAATAATCAGCGGATCAAACTGAGTACCGCTGCAGCGTCTTAATTCTGCAATCGCATCTCTTTCCGGCATTGCCTTGTGATATGGTCTGTCATTTACCATAACATCATGCGAATCGACAGCTGAAATAATACGGGCAATCAACGGAATTTCCTCTCCGGCCAATGCATTCGGATAACCGGTTCCGTCCCATTTCTCATGGTGACACAAAATACCGTCTGCGATTTCTCCCAGTTCCGGTGAGCTGGCTGCGATACGATAACCCTTTACGGTATGCTGCTCGATAATGCTTCTTTCTTCCGGTGTCAGCTTGCCCTGCTTTTTGATAATATCCTGCGGGATTGCCACCTTTCCGATATCATGAAGTACTGCCAAAAGCTCCAGCTTTCCGATTTCAGCATCTGCCAGTCCGAGTCTGCGTCCGAGTCTGGCTGCCATCTGTCTGGTTCTTTCTACATGTTCTTCTGTCTGATAATCACTTTCACACAGAGTCTGTTTCAGAGAATCTACCAGTGAGCTGGATGCTGATTTTTCCTTCAGCATCTTTTTATTCTGCATGCTGGCTCTGGCATTTTGCATCGTCTTTTCTACACCAATTTCTTTATCATCTTTGGTAGCAATACCATATTCCACAGAAATCGGCATGTTTTCATAAAATTCCAATACTTCCATTCTGACAGATTCCATAATATCTGCAGCATCTGCATTGGAAGTCTTTTCCAATACGGCTATGATGTCACCATTATCAATCTTGGCACAGAAGGTATGCTCTCCTACGCGTCGTCTGATATATCTGGCAACAGATCTCATAACCCCATCTCCGTAAGTCGTACCATAGGCTTCATTAAGAGCACCCATACCGTCTACGTTACATACTGCAATGGATACCGGCCAATATTCCGGATTGTTCCACTGAGGGAGCTGTGTATAAAAGCTCTGTCGGTTAAAGAAACCGGTTACAGAGTCATAAAGCATCGAATTTTCCAATTCAAAGAAAGTTCTTCTGCTGTTGGTTACATCATGGAATACAAACAGTTTTCCGATTAACTTGGCCTTTTCATCTCTCATAATAGAGAACTGACACTGGTAAGTTCTGATGACACCGTTTTCCTCATGAATCCAGTCAAATTCCTGCTCATGGTCTGTACCATTTAGGCCGGAAACCTGCCAGGTTTTCATGAATTTCTCTATGGTCATCGTACTGTCCTTAAAATCGAAATCCGGCATCAGCTTTTCCATCATGCTGCTGTGGTCAGCTAAATGTCCTTCATAATCAAACAAAATAATCGGATCACGAAGATACTGTAAAATAACATTTCGAGTAATCTTTTCTGTCACCTTCGGTAAATAATTAAAGGTGTAATAATACAGTAAAAGACCTACAAACACATACAAAAGCGGCAATGGATCCAGGCTGATAGAAAGCATACCGGACAAATATCCGCCGAAAATTGCAACAGATAAAGCCATTCCGGCAATCGGTCCGCGGTAACGGCTCAGGAATATTTTAGGTACCTCTCCGGTCTTTAACAATAACAGGGCGATTGTTACCATGATCATAATAAAGTTGTAAATCGTATGCACATGGAACGGAATCATCGGCACATAAATCAATAAATATCCGTCTCCAAAAGCTCTTTCGGAATAACTGAGCGCTACTTCTCTGAACGGATTGATCAGTAAAAAGATAGCATCAATCACACCATAAGCCGCAAAAGCTATTTTGATCCAAATCGGAACACGTTTGGCCCAGTCGATAAAGGCAACGACATAGCTGTAATAGAAATACAGCATCCAGTCCAGCAAAATAAAGGCTACCGAACAGCCCAACGATTTTAGCAGTCTGCTTTCTGCTAAAAGGTTGAAGGAATAGGCCCATATCATCAAAAAGTTCATCATCATCGCGGTTCCTAACTTTCGTCCGATTTGGGTCCCCATACGGAAAGCCTTTATAATGTGTAGTGCATTTATTAAAGCAAATAAATAATAAATTGCTAAAGTTACCTGGTACAAAATTAATTCCCCTTACAATCCCTACTGCTTACATCTGACTTAGCGAAGCAGCTTTTTCTCTTAATCTGTCGACGATTACAGAGACATCATTTACAACCTCTGTATTCTTATAACTAGCATCGTAGGTTTCATTTGAATGAGCAGAAACTTCTTCAGTAATTGCAGAGATGTTCTGAATACTTTCCACAATCTGATTATTGGATCTGGCCAAATCAGTAACCACCTTGGCGAGCTTTTCTGCATTCTGCTCAATCTGTACTGAATCCTCAGAAATATAACTATAATTCTCAACGGTCTGTTTTGCCAATACCTGCTGCTTTTCATTACTTTCAATAAAGACATGAATCGCACCGCTTACATCCTCCAGCTTTCCGAGAATATCGGTAATGAGCTGTTCAATTTCCTCTGTTGCAGACTGTGTCTGACTGGCCAGACTGGAAATTTCAGATGCAACGACTGCAAAACCTCTTCCGGCTTCACCGGCTCTGGCTGCTTCAATACTGGCATTTAATGATAAAAGACCTGTCTGATCTGCGACATTGTTGATCAGTTCAACAATCGCCTGCATGTTCTGAGCATAGCTCTGAAGCTGAGCGAGCTGCTGAGTTGCTTCCTGACCGGAACGTTCAGAAACTGCTACCTGCTCATCTAACTTCTGCATATTATCAGAACCGGACAAAATGTTTGCTTTTGTCTTTTTCACACTATCTGAAATCTTATCTGAAGTGTCCTTTACATGCTCAATATGACCCTGAATCTGTTCTGTCATATAAAGCTGTGTCTGAATGGACTCTGCTGTTTCATTGCTTCCTGCACGAACCTCTTCCATCGCATCGCAGGTAGAAGAAACGCTGCTGCCGAGTACATCCATCTTTTCATTCATTACCATGACACCTCTGATAATTTCATTTGATGCTTCCATGGTAGTATCTAAAAGATCTGAAACCTTTTGCTTTTCCTGATTTACTTCATCAATCTGTGACTGCGCATTTTTCTGACCGGTTCTTGAAATAAATACATTCAAAATACCAATCATAATCAAAAGGAGAACCTGAATTTCTGCAGAAACCATCCACTCACTGGTGACTCCGTTCTTTACACCAAAGAAAATAACGCTGGCAATATTGGAAACATTATACAAAATCGCTGTCAGCGCAGTAAATCTGGTATCCGCAAACGCATTGGTAATAATCAGCATAACCAAACCATAGGTAAATACCAAATCATTTTGTGCGGTAAATACTAAAAACGTATGACCAATCCAAAAGCCTACCGCCATGATATATCGAAACTTCATAGAATCCGGCACGCGCTTATTTTCCAAAATACCGAGTACTGCAGGAATCCAAAGCAAAATCAGACAAATCGCAACATACCCTACGGTACGATTGTGCTTGAAGATTTCCAGCAGATAAGCCAGCGAAATCACGCTGATCAGTGCCAAATAACATCCCTGTGCGGTTGAGTTCATACGAACAATTACATTTGATAGTTTTCTTTCTTCCATGAAATGACCTCCATCGTTTATCCAGATTCTTTATTACAAATCTTAAAATAATCTTAATTATAGCACAACTTTCCCTGTTCTACCATATTTTTACACACATTGCTTTCTTTTTTTATCGCTTTTTTTCATAAAATAAAGCCGGTTCGGAAATACTAATATTGCTCATATTATTAGCATCAAGGAGGTGGCGTTTTTATGAAAACAATGGACTATATTACTCTGACCCTGGTCATAATCGGAGCCGTCAACTGGGGACTGATCGGATTCTTTGATATCAACCTGGTTGCCATGCTTTTCGGAAGTATGAGCGTGGTTTCCCGAATTGTTTACGGTCTGGTCGGATTGTGCGGTATTTACCTGCTGTCCCTGTATATGAAAATCGGTCAGGAAGAAACGGTATAACACCTGTATTTTAAGAAAAGCTGCCATAACGGCAGCTTTTTCTTATTCTGTTTTCCTGTCATTTATATCTATTCTAAAAACATTCCAAAACAATCGCATGTGCGATTCCCGGAACAGACTTTCCCTCCTGAAAGCTGGTCTTGCTCAAAAGTGCTCCTGTCGGAACAAAAAGCACCCTTTTATACTCCCGTTTTTCAAGTTTTCTCAAGATATAAGCCGCCAGAGTCACTGCACAGCAGCCACAGCCGGAGCCCCCGGCATCTACCTTTTGCGTGTGCAAATTATAAATCCACATTCCGCAGTCTCTGTGATTTTGAGAGATGTCCACGCCCTTTTGAGACAATAAATCCAGTAAAGCCTGTGAACCCACCAGACCCAGGTCCCCGGTCACAATCCGGTCATAGTCCTGCGGCCCTGTCTGAAAATCCTCAAAATGCTGCAAAATAACCTGCGCAGCCGCCGGTGCCATGGCACAGCCCATATTCATGCTGTCCTTGATTCCCATATCCACGATCGTACCTGTAGTCACACCACTGATTTTTGCTAACGGCTTTTCATCAGAGGTCGTATCCGTCAACAAAAAGGCCCCGCTTCCCGTCACGGTACGAGTGGCACTTTTCGGTCTCTGTCCGCCATATTCTAACGGCAGACGAAACTCCTTTTCTGCACTGGCGAAATGACTCGAGGTCACTGCAATGACACGGGATGCAAAACCGCCTGCAATTGCCATAGCACCGAGAGTCAGCGTCTCTGCACAGGTCGAACAGGCACCGTACACGCCAAAATACGGAATCTGAAATTTCATCGTTCCAAAGGATGAAGCAATACACTGTCCCAATAAATCTCCTGCAAACAAATACCGGACTTGCTCGCTTTTCAGATTTTGGCTTTTTAACAGCCCCTCAATGGCCCTGGCCTGGAGCTTACTTTCCGCTTCTTCCCAGCTTTTCATGCCCTCCTTGTCATCTGTCAGAGTCTCATGAATATAATCCTTTAACGGACCCTCTGCTTCCTTGGTTCCGGCTACTGAGTAGCTGGCCCGGATCCAAACCGGCAGCGGAAACTTAATACTGCTTTTTCCCAATTCAAAAATAGCTTTCTCCATTGTCACACTCCTTTTTACTGTTCTAACTAACAGTATGTGTGAAATGAAAAAAGCTATTCTCAATTTAACCTTTTATTAAATATACGAAATAAGCTGCGTAGCTTAAAAGCATGATAGCGCCGCCCGCTCTCGTCAGTTTCTTTTTCGGAATACTTAAAATCAGTAATAAAACGGCTGCTCCTACTGCAAAGAAACTGTCTACCATAAATCCTGCGCTGTAGGTTACCGGAATAATCACTGCTGTGATACCTGCTACGAAAACAACATTGAAAATATTGCTGCCTACGATATTACCAATGGCAATTTCACTCTTTCCTTTTCTGGCAGCTGTCACACTGGTAACCAGCTCCGGAAGAGACGTTCCAAAGGCTACAATAGTCAGACCGATTAATCTTTCGCTCATACCAAAGATTTTTGCTATCTCGGTTGCTGCATCAACTGTGACATCCGAACCAAAGACGATCATCACTGCTCCGATGACAATGGATAATAAAAGTTTCCAAATCGGCTTTGACTTATCAATCGACACCTCATCATCTGCACTGATAATTCCTTTTTTGGTGGCTATCAACAGATATGTAATATATGCTACCATGCAAAGAACCAAAATGATACCCTCCGGTCTGCTGACTACATTATCCATCAGACCGAGTACCACGATAAGACCTGTGGTAAAAATAATAAACGGTATATCAAAACAAAGTGTACTCTTTCCGATCGGTATCGCACAAATCACAGAAGTAAGACCTAAAATCACTAAAATATTCATGATATTACTTCCCATAACATTACCGATGGTAAGCTCTGCACTGCCTTTCATCGCTGCAGAAATACTAACCGCCGCCTCCGGAGCACTGGTTCCGAGTGCCACAATAGTCAAGCCGATGATAAGCTGAGGAATTCCAAATCTGTCTGCCACATTGGAGGCTCCCTCTACAAACCAGTCTGCACCTTTTATCAAAAGTACAAAACCAATGACTAACAATACTGCCTGAATCACTAAATTCATTACAGAATCTCCTTTTTCCTATAAAGATAAATGCTATTATAACAATCTGCTATTTAACTGTCAAACAAATCAGACTACTCCAAAACATCAAATGAGCAGCCCTTTGCCCACGGACTGTTTACATCACATCTGCCGTGATGATATTCCCTTTTCACTTCGCCTGCGTCCATATTTTCATCGACATTCACCTTGATTCTGCTCGTTCCGCTTTGCACTGAGGCATCGAGCATCTGAATAATCTGATCATAGTCAATTTCATTCTCTGATGTCTGGTTCTCTCCCTGCTTTTCTATTTTAATCTGATCCTTCATTTTCTGTATTTCCTCCCCGTTTGCCAAATGCTGCGAAAATGCACTGACTGTTCCTGCTGCCAGAGCCGTTTGAAAGGCTTCTTTCACACTGCCGTTTTCAGAAATCACTGATAAAAATCCGGCCACCATGGAATCTCCGCAGCCGACCGTCTGAATCACTTCGCCATCCGGAACATACCCTCTCATCACTTCACCGTTTCGCCCTACATATACGGCTCCGTCTCCTCCGAGTGAAACGATGACATGCTCTGCTCCCTTTTGCACGAGTTTTTTCGCATAGTCAGTCGCCTTTTCAGGTTTTATCTTTTCACCAAAATAAGCCTCCAGCTCTGCTAAATTCGGCTTGATAAAAAACGGCTTTGCCTCAATCCCCTTTTGAAAAGACTCCCCCGAGGCATCGAGTACTACCCTTGCTCCCTTTTTCTGCGCTTTTTGAATCAGTTTCTGATAAAGCGCCGGATCTGCCCCGGCATAAAGACTTCCTGAAAGCACTAAAATATCATCAGCACTTAACGCATCCACCTTTTGAAAAAGCAGTGCCAGCTCCTCTTCTTTTACAGCCGGTCCACAGGCATTGACCTCCGATTCTGTGCATCCGTTTTCATCCGTGCTTTGCAGCTTGACGTTGATGCGAGACACCCCTTCAGACAAAAAGACAAAATCACTTTGTATCTGCAGCAGCTTTACCAGGCGTTCAATCTCTCTGCCTGAAAATCCTGCCAAAAAGCCCAGTGCTACACTGCCTGTGCCCAAGGCCTTTAATACAGTCGATACGTTGATGCCTTTTCCGCCCGGCAAAATGTATTCCTGCTCGGTTCGATTGGTCTTTCCGATTTCAAACTGTTTTACTTTCATATGATAATCCAGAGACGGATTTAAAGTCACTGTATAAATCATGTACATGTTCCTTTCTAAATGCCGACAACCGACTATATCCGAGATTGTCTTTCTGCCATCACAATATTACGAATCTATCATGACAGTATACCTTGCAGGCAACAATGTCAATTTATAATATTCCTGACAGATAATAAATCACTCCGCCAATCCAGCTGGCCAGTATTCCATACAGAATGACCGGTCCTGCGATAGAAAAGATTTTCACACCGATTCCGTATACCATCCCCTCCGGCACATACTCAATGGCAGTAGACGCCACCGAATTGGCAAATCCGGTAATCGGTACGAGTGCACCGGCGCCTCCCCAGTTTGTAATCACCTGATACAGACTCAAGCCTGTCAGAACCACACTCAGCGCAATCAGACACAGTGTACACCACGCCAGAGCGCTGTCCATATCCATTCCCAGAGACAGACAGGTATTGATGACAAACTGTCCCAGCATACAAATGAAGCCCCCACATAAAAAAGCCTTTAACATCTGTAGCGGCAATGACTTTGCCGGAGTGATTTTTTTGACATACTCCTGATATTCTTCCGAGGTCATATCCACTTTCGTTTCCTGATTCTGATATTTCATATATGATATTCTCCTATTTTAATTTTGTGATTATAAACGCCCTGCAAAAAAGCAAAAGGCTCCCAGTAGTTTCCCCAGTGCAAAGAATAAAATGAGGATACCGATTCCCTTTTTTATATTGAGTCTCATTCCCATAATCGGGAGAGCATCCAAAATATCAGCAACTGACAGAGACAGACAGCCTACATAGATTCCGGAAAAGCACCCATACATCCCCAGTAGTAAGCCTTGACTAATTTTACTTTCAAACAAATCCGGAATCCATCGAAAAAAAGAATAAAAAAGACTCAGGACAGTTCCGGTCATGACCCCCAGTATAATCATATCCTCAAAATGCAAAATATATTCCGCCAGATGAAACCGGTCTGCAAATCGCGGCACCAGTCCGACCGCTGTAAAAATCGCAAACACACAACCGGAGACAATGACTCCGGCAGCAAATCCAAATACGAGTAAAAGCAAAAAAGAAATCTCACGGTTTAATGGCATCAATTTTCTTTCCTTCCCTTTCCCAGCTTTGTACCAAAGACTCGTCCATCTGCTGTTCATAATTTCGCATGGAAACCTCAATCGGAGTCGGATCGATAGAGATTCGCCTCTTTCCCACGTGGTTGTAAAAAATCAAAATCCCGATAAAAAGTCCCAGAGAATAACTGACTTCAAGCACCGTAAAACCGGTAGATTCCATCCCTGTCACAGCCCGGTAAATATTGAAAAACAAATGATTTACTGAGATATCATTATGAAAGGACATGATAGAAAACATGCCTCCAAACAAACAGATTACACTGACAAATAAAAGCTTTAAGACCAAAGAAATTCCGGATTTTGACTTCTGCTTTTTAGGCTCTACTATACAGTCAAGCATACCGATTGGAAAAATCCGACAATGCATGCCCTCCTTTGAAATGCGCTCCATAATATACATAAGTGTCACAATCTGACGCTCCGGCTTTTTCTGACCTGCTTTTCGAGAATGAGCGGTAAAAGAAAACAAAGTCACCTCTCCCACCTTTTTTAACAGCTGTTCATTTGCAGAATACAAATCGGCGACATCTTTTACTCTGACCCTGTCAGTCTCCACCTCAGTCTTTTCCTTCAGAGACAGATACACTGTCTTTTGCTCTAATACATCCATCCTTTTATATCCTTTGGCTATTGATACTATTAGAGTTTCTGATTTTCAAAAAATTATGCGTACAGGCCGCGGTAAATAAAAAAATCCTGCCTAAAAAGGCAGGATAAAAACTACATCATCGGTTCCATAAAATGAATTCCTAATACATTGATTAATGCACCGACAAAAATACCAATGACTAATAAAAGACATATAATCTTGATATTATCCATTATTTTTTTGTTTACACGAAGCAGTACCAAAAGACCGATACCGGCTCCTACTAATAATCCGGCAATCAAAGCGCCGTCTGACAGAGCACCATATAAATATACCTGTGTCAGTGCGACTGAAGTGGCACAGTTTGGAACCAATCCGATAAATGCTGCTAAAACAACAATACCAAAGGACTGTCCCATGGTAACATACTCAATACCCTGAGTACCAAATGCCAACATAAAATAATTAATACCAAAGGTCAGAATAAAAATAAATAAAATCACCTTGATGCTGTGAATCAAAGCAGATTTAAATATTCCGTTTTCACAATGGCAATTTTCTGTTTCACAAAATTCATGAATATGAAGATGTCCATCTTCATGTCTCGTTAAATGCATGAATAAATCAATTAAAAGACCGGCTACAACCGCTACCAAAAGTTTCACACCAAGAACAGAAAAAATCGTCTTGGCCGGAAGCTGATTGGAAATCATCATCGGTATCATTTCATCTGAAGTAGCTAAAAATACTGCTACCAGTGTACCGCGTGAAATAACTCTGCCGGCATATAAATTTGCTGCTGCTGCCGAAAAACCGCACTGTGGAACCAGTCCTGCCAGACCACCTATAACGGGGCCAAATTTTCCTGATTTCTTTAACCAGTTTACGGAATGCTTCTCAGATTTGTGTTCCAAGTATTCCATAAACAAATAAGTTAAAAATAAAAACGGAAACAATCTCGCGACATCCAGCAGTGTGTCTTTAAGCACATCTACTATTACTAACATTGTTTTCTCCATCGAAAATCCATAAATTCACGTATACCAACTACAGATACTATCACATTCCTTTGAGATAAACAAGTAGTTATTTTGCCATAATTTTGTACTATATCTGCATAAAACAGTACAAAACAATACATTTTTATGAATACAGAAGCCCTTCCTGACGTAAATACTCTAAAAATCCATTGCATCCGTCTACGACATCGCGATAGGTCGCATCAAAATTACCGGTATACCAAGGATCTGCAATGCTGTGTCCCGGACGATCCGAATAATCCAAAAGCAGACGGATTTTATCCTCTGTATCCTCTCCGGTGATACGTATGGTATTTCGAATATTCATCGTATCTGCACAAAGCAGATAATCATAATACCTGTAATCCTGTTTCGTCACCTGTCTGGCACGCTTGTTTTTAAAGTTGGTATAAGGAGTCTGTCCGATTCCTCTTCTCTTTAATTCAGCCTGCGCCGGCGGATAAATCGGATTCCCGATTCCGCTCCAGATTTCCTCGGTTGAGGTGGCCGCAGATGCTATTTCAAACAG
>JAZUKG010000102.1:0-21816 GCA_045643145.1 Lachnospiraceae bacterium
AATAAAAAGATACAGAAAGTCAAAGGGTGAGCGGCCGGAAATATATGTAGTTCATAGACTGGACCAGCCTGTTTCCGGGCTTATAGTATTTGCCAAAACGAAAGAGGCGGCAGCAGCACTGTCCCGGGAAATGGCAAATGAAGGCTATGTTAAGGATTATGAAGCAACGGTGTATACTCCAAATACTGTGCTTAAGGATTCAACACTTACTGACTATATCGTTAAAGACTCCAAAAGCAACATGGCTGTTATTACAGATGAAAAAGAGGCAGGTGCAAAAAAGGCTGTACTTCAGTATGAGGTAAAATGTGTTAATGGCGATGAAACTAAGCTTTTTGTTCATCTTAAAACAGGACGCTTTCATCAGATACGTGTCCAGCTTGCAAACCTCGGCACACCGATACTGGGGGACAGAAAGTACGGAACAAAGGAAAGCATAGCTTATTCCGATGACAAGAACATAAAAAACGTGATGCTTAGAGCCTGTCATTTATCTTTTAAGCACCCGGATAGTGGAAAAACTGTTGAATTCAGTTTATAAATGTGAATATCTTACACAAAATATTGAATAATGGCTTAAGTGCAGTAAAAACAAGGGTTTAAAGTTGACAAGACCCATCTAAAAGACTACAATTTTATGGCATATTAACAGAAATAATTAACTAATAATATATTTTTTGGAGGCAGTAATGGCAGACAAGAAAATGGTAGAGGCAATCACCTCTATGGAAGAAGACTTTGCTCAGTGGTATACAGACATTGTTAAAAAAGCTGAGCTTATTGACTACACAAGCGTAAAGGGATGTATGGTATTTAAGCCTGCAGGATATGCTATCTGGAAACTTATCCAGAAGCAGCTTGATGAACGTTTCAAAGCAACAGGTGTTGAGAACGTATATCTTCTTATGTTTATTCCTGAGAGCCTGTTACAGAAGGAGAAAGATCACGTTGAAGGCTTTGCTCCCGAAGTAGCATGGGTTACACATGGTGGTTTACAGCCACTTCAGGAAAGAATGTGTGTACGTCCGACTTCAGAAACATTATTCTGTGATTTCTATAAAAACGATATCCACTCATACCGTGACCTTCCAAAGGTTTACAACCAGTGGTGTAGCGTAGTTCGTTGGGAAAAAGAAACCAGACCATTCCTTCGTAGCCGTGAATTTTTATGGCAGGAAGGTCATACAGCACATGCAACAGCAGAAGATGCAGAAAACAGAACCATTCAGATGCTCAATGTATATGCTGATTTCTGTGAAGAAGTATTAGCAATCCCTGTAGTTAAGGGACGCAAGACAGATAAAGAAAAATTTGCCGGTGCAGAAGCTACTTATACTATTGAGTCTTTAATGCATGACGGAAAAGCACTTCAGTCAGGTACCAGCCACAACTTTGGTGATGGCTTTGCCAAGGCATTTGGTATCCAGTACACAGATAAAGATAACAAGCTTCAGTATGTACATCAGACATCATGGGGAACTACCACTCGTTTGATCGGTGCTATTATCATGGTACATGGAGATGACAACGGACTGGTTCTTCCTCCAAGAGTAGCTCCTGTACAGGTATGCATCGTTCCGATTCAGCAGAAAAAAGAAGGCGTACTGGACAAAGCTTATGAACTCAAGGAAAGACTGGCAGGCCTGAATGGAAACGGTCTCAGAGTCAAAGTTGACGATACAGACAAGAGTCCGGGCTGGAAGTTCTCTGAATGTGAAATGAGAGGTATTCCTGTTCGTGTTGAAATCGGACCAAAGGATATTGAAAACAATAAATGTATCCTCGTTCGTCGTGATACCAAGGAAAAGATCGAGTGCTCACTGGATGAAATCGAAACAAAGGTACCACAGCTTCTCGAAACAATGCAGAAGGAAATGCTCGAAAATGCCAGAAAGCACAGAGATGAACATACTTATGTTGCAAAAACAAAAGAGGAATTCATCAAACTCTTTAATGAAAAATCAGGCTTTGTAAAAGCAATGTGGTGTGGTGAACAGGCTTGTGAAGATGAAATCAAAGAACAGCTCAGTGTAACCAGCCGTTGTATGCCATTTGATCAGGAAAATTTAAGTGATGTTTGCGTTTGCTGCGGTAAACCGGCTAAAAAAATGGTATACTGGGGTAGAGCATATTAATTACAATATGAAGTAAATATAAAAAGTGAAGGGAAGGTATTGAATATGAACATTTTAGTAATTAACTGCGGAAGTTCTTCCTTAAAATATCAGCTGATTGATTCACAGACTGAAACCGTATTGGCCAAGGGTCTTTGTGAAAGAATCGGTATTGATGCGAGTGCAATCACACATCAGCCAAAAGACGGAGACAAGGTAAAAACCTTGGTAGAGATGAAGGATCATACAGATGCGGTTGCTCAGGTAATTGCAAAATTAACAGATGAGACAGTCGGTGTCGTAAAATCTCTCGATGAAATCGATGCAGTCGGACACAGAATCGTTCACGGCGGTGAAAAGTTTGCCAAGAGCGTTATTATCACAGATGAAGTATACAAAGCAATTGAAGAGTGTAATGACCTCGCACCTCTTCATAATCCGGCCAACTTAATCGGTGTGGATTCCTGCAAAAAGCTTATGCCAAATACTCCAATGGTAGCAGTATTTGATACCGCTTTCCATCAGACAATGCCGGCAAAGGCTTACCTTTACGGTATTCCTTACAGCTACTATGAAAAATACAAAGTACGTCGCTACGGTTTCCACGGAACCAGCCATGACTATGTATCTGAAAGAGTAGGTCAGCTTTTAGGAAAAGACAGAAAAGACTTAAAGATTATCGTTTGTCACGTTGGAAACGGAGCTTCTGTTTCAGCAGTAAAGAACGGTGAATGTGTAGATACTTCAATGGGTCTTACACCACTGGAAGGTTTGATTATGGGAACCAGAAGTGGTGACATCGATCCTGCAGTTATCAGCTTTTTAGCACAGAAAGAAGGAAAGACTGCAGAACAGATCGTAAATATATTAAACAAAGAGTCAGGTGTATTAGGACTTTCCAATGGTCTTAGCTCAGACTTTAGAGATTTGGCACAGGCAGCAGAGGATGGCAATGACATCGCAAAAACAGCTCTTGAAACCTGGGCTTATCGCGTAGCAAAATACATCGGTGCTTATACAGCAGCTATGAACGGTGTGGATGTGATCGCATTTACAGCAGGTGTTGGTGAAAACAACATTCCGGCCAGAACCATGATTTGCCAGTACTTGGGTTATTTGGGAATTACAATCAACGAAGAAGCAAATAATACCAGAGGAGAAGAAATCGAAATTTCAACTCCTGATTCCAAGACAAAGGTTTGGGTCGTACCAACAGACGAAGAACTCGCAATTGCGAGACAGACTGCTGCATTAGTATAGTTTGATGAGTCCCTTTTTACAAAGTAAGAAGGGACTTTCTTTTACCGCGGTCTTGCCGGCAGTGCAATCAAAAGAGGGACTATGAAAGAAAAAACCAACAGAAATCAGACATTTCAATATTTGATGGTCTTTGCCATTATCAGCGTTATTATGGGACATGTGGATTTGGATACGTTTCCGCTGCTAAACAGCTGGTTTACTCCTTATTCCTATCATATGGCCATGTTTTTGTTTATATCCGGATATTTTTATAAAGAGGAAAACCGAAAAGATACCAAGGCGCTTTTATCCTTTATAGGAAAGAAGTGTAAAAATTTACTGATTCCGCTTTATCTTTGGAATCTCTTTTACGGGCTGGTAACCTATCTGATTTCCTTTCAGGGATTTGCGCTCGGACAGATGCCAAATATCAAAAACATTCTTTTCGGACCGATTTATGACGGACAGCATTTCGGACTGAATATGCCATCCTGGTTTGTCTTTCCGCTGTTTTTGGTACAGGTTTTGTTTGCAGTCGCAGGATATGTGATTTACAGAGAAAAGTCAGCCGGAAAAGTCGCAGAAGTCGTGACGACTTTGGTGCTTTTTGTAATTTCTGCAATCAGCGTATATTTGGTAATCAGAGGAAATGTATCTCCTGTATATCTGGTATATTTAAGAGTCAGCTTTTTTGCCTTTTTCTATCAGATAGGGCGAATGTATCGTAAGTATTTAGAGGAGTGGGATACACTCGGCCATCTGGCATATTTTTCCATCTGCTTTGCGATTCAGTTTTTGATTTTATTTTTGGCAAAGGGACGACTGGATTATGTGATTGCCGGCGGCAGTCAGTTTGAAAACGGACCGGTTCTTCCGTTTATCACGGCACTTACCGGAATTGCCTTTTATTTAAGACTGGCTAAAATCTGTGCAAAGGGAATTGGTGAAAGCCGGGCTGTGAATACGATTTGCAGCTATGCTTTTAGCATTATGATGCATCAGTTTGTCGGATTTTATGTGGTAAAAATTGCCATCGGAATTTGTCAAAGACTGTTTGGAATCTTTGGCGATTTCAGTATGGATGTGATCAAGATTAATATTTGGTACTATTATTTCCCGAGAAATGTTGCCTCCTTTGGCGTATTTTATATTGTGGGCGGTATCGTAGTTCCGATATTGATTGGTATGGTGACGAAAAAAGCCTATGCAAAAATATGGAAAGAGCATAGATAATTTGGTGTGAGATATGAGTAAAAAAGATTTGTGTAAAAGAAACAGGAAATTAGCAGTTTTGCTGCTGACAGCGGTTTTGGCGTTTTCTCAGCTGACCGGCTGTAAAAAAGAAGAAAAAGAGGTTGTCATCGATCCGGAGCGTATCGTAAATATTGATGCAGATGAACAGGCGGATGCTCAGCCGAATCAGGATTTGACAGATATATCTGAAAATGTACACAGAGAAAAACTGGATATTACGGCAGGAGCAGGGTCTCTTCCAAGTGTCAGCCCGAGTGAAACAGCCACAGAATCTGATGATCAGACAGAGGATGCAGTAGCAGATGGTGAAGAAGAAATCGCTCAGGGAGACGCCGAGGATTTAGAATCAGAAGAAAATGAGGAGACTCAAAAAGACGAAGAATCCGAGGAAGCCCAAAAAGAGCAGGAAACCGTGGCCAGCGGCGATCGAAGCGGATATGTTATTGTCATTGATGCCGGACATCAGAGCAAAGGAAACAATGAAAAGGAGCCGGTCGGACCGGGAGCCAGTGAAACCAAGGCAAAAGTAACCGGCGGAACCACCGGAAGATTTACAGGATTAACCGAATATCAGCTGAACCTGGATGTCAGCTTAAAGCTTCAGGCAATTTTGGAAAGCAGAGGCTATCAGGTAAAAATGGTGCGTACCACCAATGATGTAAATATCAGTAACAGTGAAAGAGCAGCCGTTGCAAATAATGCAGGGGCAGATGCGTTTATCAGAGTCCATGCCAACGGCTCGGACAATCCGAGTGCCAATGGTGCTATGACGATTTGTCAGACCGCATCCAATCCGTATAATGCCAGCCTTCATGACAAGAGTAAAAGCCTGTCGACCAATGTTTTGGATCAGGTCGTAGCCAGCACCGGATGTAAAAGAGAAAAGGTATGGGAAACCGATACCATGAGCGGAATTAACTGGTGTCAGGTGCCGGTTACAATCGTGGAAATGGGATATATGACCAATGAAACAGAGGACAGAAATATGGCAACCGCGGATTATCAGCAAAAGATAGCAACCGGAATTGCCAACGGTATCGATGCTTATTTTGGACTAAATTAGTTAAAGGAGACAATATGCAGATTCAGTTACCTTCACCAGTAGCAAAAATCATTCATATTATAGAGGAGGCCGGCTATGAGGCATTTGCAGTCGGCGGCTGTATCAGAGACAGCATATTGGGAAGAGAACCCAATGACTGGGATATTACCACCAGTGCGCTGCCGCAAAAGGTCAAGGAGCTGTTTCCGAGAACGATTGATACAGGACTGATTCACGGAACGGTTACCGTCATGATGGACCATGTGGGATATGAGGTTACAACCTACCGTATTGACGGTATCTACGAGGACAATAGACACCCCAGTCAGGTGACCTTTACACCGGATCTCGTGGAGGACTTAAAAAGAAGAGACTTTACCATCAATGCCATGGCCTACAATGATTCCAGAGGTCTGGTAGATGTATTTGACGGAGTCGGTGACCTGGAAAGAGGTGTCATTCGTGCAGTCGGTGATGCCGAAAAGAGATTTGAAGAGGACGCACTTCGTATGATGAGAGCAGTTCGTTTTGCAGCGCAGCTCGGATACGAAATTGAGGATAAAACCAGACAGGCAATTTGTACGCTTCATCAGAATCTTCAAAATATCAGCGCTGAGCGTATTCAGACAGAACTGATCAAGCTTTTGACCAGCTCTCATCCGGAGCATATGAGACTTTTATATGAGACCAAAATCACGCAGGTGATTATGCCTCGTTTTGATCGCATGATGCAGACAGAGCAGAACCATCCGCATCACTGCTATAGCGTGGGTGAACATACCATTGTAGCCATGCAAAATGTTCGAAATGACAAGGTTTTGCGCCTTACCATGCTGTTTCATGACATGGCAAAGCCTGAGGTGATAACCACCGACGAACAGGGAATCCATCATTTCCACGGACATGCAGAGCTGTCGGAAAAGATAGCCAAGGAAACTCTTCGCGAGCTGAAATTTGACAATGATACGATTCGCAAGGTGTCCAAGCTGGTTTTGTATCATGACAGAACAGTACCTTTGGATTCTAAAGGCGTGAAAAAGGCATTAAACCTGATGGGAGAGGAAATCTTTTTGCTGCTTTTAGAGGTAAAAAATGCCGATGTTCTGGCTCAGAGTATGTATAAAAGAGAAGAAAAGCTTCAGTATATTCAGGACTTAAAGGTTCTTTACAACAAGGTAAAAGAGCAAAAGGAATGCTTTTGTTTAAAGGATTTGGCGATTAGCGGAAAGGACCTTATGGCGCTGGGAATGACCCCGGGACCTGGTATCGGAGTGACTTTGGAGACGTTACTTTCCCATGTCATTGAAAATCCGGAGGATAACCAAAAAGAAACCCTGATAAAGATGGTACAAAAGGGTATGATTTAATCGATTTGTTCATATGATTACTATAAAACTGTGGATGGTCCTAAAATAAGCGGACAAAGGAAAGGAGAATCATATGAACGATCGGGCAGTTAGTTTATTTGAAAAATATGATATTTTAGATGCAAAGGTCAAAAAAGGCAGAGGAATGCTGATAACCCAAAAGGATCATCAGCCGGTAGCGCTACAAGAATACAATGGTCCTTTGGACCATTTGGAAATGGAGTATGAACTGCTTTTATCGCTGCGAGAGCTATATGACGGACCGATACAGCAAATCTATAAAACCAATCAGGATGAGTATTTTTGTACGGATTATGAAGGAAAAAAATATGTACTGAAATCCTATGCAGAGGGCAGAGAGTGCAATTTAAAAGATGCGCAGGAAGTGCTAAGAGGCTGCAAAGCCATAGCGATGCTTCATAAAAGCCTTCGAAAAACCGCATTTTTGCAAAAGGAAGAACTGCTAAAGACCACAGATCCGTTAAGAGGGGATCTGATCAGACATACCACCGAATTAAAAAGAGCACGAAATTTTATGAGAAAAAAGGCAAGACGAGAGGAATTCGAACTTGCCTTTTTGCGTGCTTATGACACCTTTTTCGAACAGACAGAAAAAGCGCTGGAGCTGATTGAGGAAACGGAGGAGGAGTTTTTGAATAAAAAACTCGTCTCAGAAGGAATGATGATTCACGGAGATTGTGTGCATCACAATATTTTAATGGTCGGCGATCAGATTACCTTTGTGCATTTTGAAAAAAGCGGAGTAAGGCTTCAGGTCAGAGATCTTTATCTGTTTATGCGAAAGGCTATGGAAAAGAACTGCTGGTCTTATGATTTAGCTTTGCGTATGCTCGATGCCTACGAACAGGAGCTTTCCCTGTGCGAGGAAGAAAAGCATTATTTATGTGCCAGATTCTGCTATCCGGAGAAGTTCTGGAAGCTCGCAAACAGTTATTTAAATCGTGTCAAATCACTCCCTTCCAGACGTCTTTTGGAAAAGCTGGAGGATTTGGAGGAAAAAGAAGCAAAAAGACGGCAATTTTTACATAAATGGCTGGAAAAATGCGGATAATTTGTGCTATACTACTAAAGAGCGTGTAAAAAATGAGGATAGATAAAGTGAAGAAATTCATATACAGATTCTGTTTGCTGAGTCTCTTACTTTTAGCAGGCTGTGGGGCGGTTACTGAGCCGGTGAGCAGTCCTGTCGTAAGTGAACCTTCCAAAGAGCCGGAAGTCATTTCCGCCGAGCTTGCAGACAGTTTTGATGAAGCAATTATTGAAAAGATAGACGAAAAGAAAAAGCAGATTACTTTTTACAATTTACAGATTGGAAAAAGCTATACCTTAGATTATGACAGCTCTACCGGAATCAAGGATAAATATCAGAATGAACTGGTAGTCAGTCAGCTGGAGGGTGGAGAACTCGTAAAGGTCACCTTTTTAAAGGATGAACGAAAGGTGAAAAATATTTGGCAGGAAGAGGACCTGTCCAAGGAAGAAAACTTTGGGGACTTTGAAATCAACCGAGTTGCCCTGTGGATGGATATCGCAGATGAGCGATATGCGATTCATGACAAGGCAGTGGTTTTATCCGGAGATAAAAAGCTGACGCTGTCAGATATCAACGAAGAGGATACCCTGAGCGTATATGCCAAGGATCATGTCATTCAGAGTATTGTCATTGAAAATATGCACGGATATGTCAGACTGGAAGGTCAGCAAAGCTTTTTAGGCGGCTGGGTAGAATTTAATCAGAACAAAATTCTGCCGGTAGAAGAGGAAATGCTGGTGGTACTTCCTTCGGGACATTATGATATGCAGATTTATGCAGACGGTCAGCAAGGCGAAAAATCCGTAGATGTTTTGCCGGGCGAGGAAACGCTGGTAGATGTGTCTGATCTCGTAGTAGAAGAAGAGCAAAAAGACGGAGGCGTGATTTTTACCATTTCTCCATCTGCAGCGATTTTAAAGATTGATGGGAAAGAAACCCCTTATGACGATGTGATTACCTTATCCTATGGAGTACATCAGCTTATCGTACAGGCTGACGGATACAAAACCATCACACAATACATCAGGGTCGGTCAGGAAATGGCCAACATCAATATTGAAATGGAACGAAGCGAAGCGGACAATTCCGATTCTAAAAAGGATAAAGAGGATGAAAAGCCGGCAGTTTCTGCAAACAGTGTTGTCGTTGCAAATACCGGAGAATACAGAGTGTATATTGATGCACCGGAAAATTCCCAGCTTTATGTGGACGGCATTTATACCGGTATGATTCCAATCAGCTTTGAAAAGAAAAAGGGAACCTACACCCTGTCAATACGAAAAGCCGGTTATGTCACCAGAAGTTATACACTGGATGTGGACGATGAGAAAAAGGATGTTCATTATTCCTTCTCAGAGTTAGAACAGCAGACACCATAGCTTCGGGTTTTTGATAAAGGAATAAAAAAGAACAAATCATAAATAATAAAATCATATAAAATCCAAGGAGGACATGTTATGAGTTACAAAGAAGCGTATGAAGAATGGCTCCAAAATCCATATTTTGATGAAGCCACAAAAGAAGAACTGAAAGCGATTGCAGGAGATGAAAAGGAAATCGAAGATCGTTTTTATCGTTCTTTGGCATTTGGTACTGCAGGACTTCGAGGCGTAATCGGAGCAGGTACAAACAGAATGAATATTTATATTGTTCGTAAAACAACACAGGGACTTGCAAATTATATCAAGAAACTTGGCGGACAGGACAAGGGTGTTGCTATCGCATTTGACAGCAGAAGAATGAGTCCTGAATTTGCAGATGAGGCTGCACTTTGTCTGAATGCAAACGGAATCAAGGCATATGTATTTGAGTCACTTCGCCCGACACCGGAGCTTTCTTATGCAGTACGTAAATTAAACTGTATTGCAGGTATCAATATCACAGCCAGCCACAATCCGCCTGAATACAACGGCTACAAAGTATACTGGGAGGACGGTGCTCAGATTACACCACCTCATGACAGCGGTATCATGGATGAAGTAGCAAATGTAACAGATTTCAACAGCGTTTATACCATGGACAAGGCTGAAGCAGTAGCAAAAGGTCTTTATGTTCAGATCGGTGCTGACGTAGATGATACTTATATCGCAGAACTGAAATCCAGAGTTCTGCATCAGGATCTGATTGATCAGTATCAGAAGGATATCAAGATTGTATATTCTCCACTTCACGGAACCGGTAATATTCCTGCCAGACGTATCTTAAAAGAGCTCGGCTTTGAAAATGTATATGTAGTTCCTGAGCAGGAACTTCCGGACGGAAACTTCCCAACTGTTTCTTATCCAAATCCGGAAGCAGCAGAAGCTTTTGAACTGGGCCTTAAGCTCGCAAAAGAAGTAGATGCGGATTTAGTACTGGCAACTGACCCGGATGCAGACCGTCTCGGAGTATATGTAAAGGATACAAAGAGCGGAGAATATATTACATTAACCGGTAATATGTCAGGCTGTCTGCTCGCAGACTATGAAATCAGTCAGATGGCTGCATTGCAGGGACTCCCTGAAGACGGAGCACTGATCAAAACTATTGTTACTACCAATATGGCAGATGCCATTGCCAAAGCATACAATGCAAAGTTAATCGAAGTATTAACAGGATTTAAATACATCGGACAGCAGATTCTCGGCTTTGAACAGTCAGGAAAGGGAACCTACTTATTCGGATTTGAAGAAAGCTACGGCTGCTTAATCGGTACACATGCCAGAGATAAGGATGCTATCGTAGCAACCATGGCACTGGCAGAAGCTGCTGCTTATTACAAATCAAAAGGCATGACCTTGTGGGATGCTATGATTGCCATGTATGAAAAATACGGCTATTACAAGGATGATATTCAGTCAATTACCCTCAAGGGTATTGAAGGACTTCAGAAGATTCAGGATATCCTGAATACCCTGAGAACCAATACACCAAAGACCATCGGTGATTACACTGTTGTCAAGGCAAGAGACTACGAAGCAGATACCATCAAGGATATCGCAACAGGAGAAGTTACTTCTACAGGACTTCCAAAGTCAAATGTTATTTACTATGATTTAACAGATGATGCATGGCTTTGTGTTCGTCCTTCCGGAACAGAACCAAAGGTTAAATTCTACTACGGAATCAAGGGCTCTTCTTTAGAAGATGCAAATGCAAAATCAGAAAAGCTCGGTAAAGAAGTACTGGCCATGATTGACAAGATGTTATAAGCCATGCTCGATTATAAACCGGATTATCTCGATAAAAAGCAATTTAATGAGGAGGATCTGCGACATTTAGTCGCAGATTTAACCTCTGAAAACGGTTGTCCCTGGGACAGTAAACAGACCCTGGGCTCTATGAATGACTGCCTGCTGGAGGAAGCTGCAGAAACGATAGATGCGATTTCCCTTTATCAAAAAACAGGCAATGCCGATGCGCTCAAAGAAGAACTGGGTGATTTGCTCTTTCAGGTTTATCTGCATACGCAGATTGCCAATAAAGAAGGTCTTTTTTCCATGGATGATGTAGTAGATACCATCATGCAAAAAATGATATTCAGACATCCGCATGTCTATCAGAATGAAGAGGACTGTTCGGATACAAAAAAATGGGAAGAGATCAAAAAAATAGAGCAAAAGAATAAAACCTATACAGAGTCGCAGGAGCATAAAAAACACCGAAAAAGACTGGTGGAAATGTTTTTACACTTTTTAAGTAAAAAATAGGGATAGAAAATTGTTAAAAATGTCTAAAATCCCTTGAAATAGGCTTTTTTCCTTGACATTAGACAGGAAAAGCTTTATAACTATTGTTAGGGTTTTTCAATGTAAAAACACGAAAAATAATAAAATACTCAGTAAAGAGGAGGAGTTCAAAAATGAACAAAACAGAATTAGTTGCAGCTATGGCTGATCAGGCAGGATTATCAAAGAAAGATGCAGAAGCTGCTTTAAAGGCTTTTACAGATGTTGTATCAGGAGCATTAAAGAAAGGTGATAAGATCCAGTTAGTAGGATTCGGTACTTTCGAAGTATCTGAAAGATCTGCTAGAGAAGGTAGAAATCCTCATACAGGCGAAACAATGAAGATTGCTGCTTCAAAAGCACCTAAGTTCAAAGCTGGTAAGGCATTAAAGGATTTAGTAAACGCATAATTCAAGTTGTGAATTTTGAAAGTCCAGAGAGCAATCTCTGGACTTTATTTTTTCCTAAATATATCGCGGCCATGTGGCCTAATAGGAGTGAAACATGAGATTAGACAAATATTTAAAGGTTTCCAGACTGATTAAACGAAGAACCGTTGCCAATGATGCCTGTGATGCAGGACGTGTCATGATCAATGACAAGGTAGTAAAGGCTTCTGCTGCTGTCAAAGTAGGAGATGTCATTACCATCAATTTTGGAAATAAAGACGTCAAGGTTGAAGTTCTGGATGTCCAGGAAACAGTACGTAAGGAACAGGCCAAAGAAATGTTCCGTTATCTATAGAATGAGTTCTTTTTCTTTCCCACAGCGCATAGTATATAACCAGTGTTACGTAGCTATGAGAATAGTGAAAGGCTTCGATTGTAAACAATCGACGCAAGGGTAGTGCTACCTAGGTATTAGTATAGTGAAAGGCCTCGATTGTAAACAATCGACGCAAGGGAAAGGGGAAGGAAATATGGAAGAAAATAATGTGATAAAACAGAGAGTACACAAATGCATGCTGTCAGGCAGAAAAAGCTGCGTGATCAGCGGTATTTTGGATGTACTCTCTTTTGATTTGTCAGAAATTATGCTGGAAACGGAGCTGGGGATGCTGCAAATCAAAGGCTGCGATTTGCATGTAAGCAGACTCACGCTGGAAAAGGGAGAAATTGATATAGACGGAAAAATCGATGCACTCATATATTCCGAGGCCCAGAACAAAGCAATCAAAACAGAGGGGCTGCTCGGACGTTTATTTAAGTAAAAATAGGAGGTATATGTGAGCGAATCGGTGCAGCTTGAAATGCTAAGCGGACTGAAATGTCTGCTGTTTGGTATGGGGATTACCTTGCTATATGATCTGTTTCTGATACTCAGAAAAGTCATAAAGCATTCCGTTTTCTGGATTAATATAGAGGACTTTATATATTGGATGATTACCGGAGTCAGTCTCTTTCTTTTGATGTATACCATCAACTACGGACGGTTCCGAGTATATGCGATTCTCTTTCTGGGAATGGGTATGCTGATCTATAAAAAAATTATCGGGCAAAAAATAATAATTTTTATGTCAACGATAATTAACCGGGTACTAGATATAGTGGTACGCATTCTGAAAGTCCCACTAAACCTTGTAAAATGTGGGTTTTTAAGGGCTAAAAGCCTGCTTTTTGGGGCATTTTTGCGAATAAAAAGCGCCTTGACGAGTGACATAAAAAAGGTTAAGATAACTTTATGTAAACACATAATCAAGGGGGAATCCGGCAAAAAAACGGAAAAAGAACCTTTGGATTGTGGCAATGTAATGGGAGAACAGAATGAGTCGCAGAGGTTATAAAAAGGATAAACCCGGCCATTTTGGTATGTTTTTGGTATGTATGGTGGTTGCATTCATGCTTTTGATTGTTTCGGTAAAATGCATGGAGCTCAAGGGCAAGCAGACAGAGTATCTTCAAAAGAAGGAGGCCCTGACACAGCAGTACGAACAGGAACAGGCCAGAGCCGAGGAATTAAAAGAATTTGATAAATATGTACATACAGATTCCTACAGTGAAGAAATTGCGGAGTCGCAGCTGGGATTTGTACATGAAAATGAAATTATATTTGAAGTAAAGTAAAACACATTTGTTTATGTCGGATAAACAGATGTGTTTTCTTTATTTTGCCAACAGACGCGCTTTTGACAAATTTCTCCGGCGTACTGAGGTATGGTAGTAAAGAATATGCATATGTTAGAAAGGAAAAGACTATGTTATCCATCACTACCAAAAATCAGATTGCACATTATAGCGAACTTTTAGATGAGATTGCCAGGGATTATATGACGGATACCGGCATGAATCACGATGCTTTATATTTAGATCAAAAAGACCAAAAGACAGAGGCTCTGCTGTTAAAGGAAAGACGAGAATCCGCTCAAATAGGGTACATGCTCATTCACTGCGCAGATCAAATGCTGCAGGAAATTGCAGATGGTGCAAAGGAAAGAGGCAATCAGACAAGCTCTCATGCCATCAAGCAGCAAAAAAGAATTTTTAAGGCACTAAAGTCCAGCGGAATTATTGTCTATGAATATATCAGAAGGCGAAATCAAAACGGTTTTGAAGAAATACATATGGTGCTTGGCAGCGAAAAAAAAGAGTATTTTGAAACAATAGAAGTGGCAGAGCTTTTAAGCTGCGTGCTGCACAGACCCATGATTAGCGCCTGGGACAACACTCCCTATATTCATAATCAGCCGGTTTGTGTATGCTTTGAAGAGGACACGGTATTTGCGATTTTTCACAGCTTTGCCAAGGCGACCAAGGACGGAGAATGCATTTCGGGAGACAATTTTCTGATTCGGGAATTTTCTGACGGAAGCTTTATCGGAGCTTTGTCAGACGGCACCGGATCCGGAGAACGGGCTGCCACGGAGAGTGAAAAGGCGCTGAGCCTGTTGGAACGGTTTTGTGAAAGCGGCCTTTCCATCAAGCAGTATTTTACCGTCTGCAACGGACTGATTTATTTAAAAAGAGATGTTCTGGGAAGCATTACCATGGATGTCATGCATGTCAATCTTTATACAGGAGAAGCCAGGTTTTATAAAATGGGAGCCTGCGAGACCTTTGTGATTCGGGATGAAAAAATCGAGAAAGTGGAATCCAAACAACAGGTGCTGGGAATCAAAAAGGATATCCGGATAAGCGACAGCAGTACCTTTTTGAAACAGGGGGATGTGGTTGTGATGATGACAGACGGGCTTTTAGAATGCTTTGAATCCTGTCAGGAGGAACTGTATACGATTTTGAAAAAGGCAGCAACCATGAGTCCCCGGGAACTGGCTTCGCATCTTCTGTCGGTTGCAATCGGGATTTCAAGTGCTTCTCTTTCCGATGATATGACGGTTTTGACCTATCGTGTGACGGAAAAAGATGATTGAAAAATAAGGGCAAAAAAGATATATTGAACATATGAGAAATGATTGGTCAGCAAAAGAAATGCAGGAAAAAGTATTAAAAACGGCAAACCAGAAGCAGCTTTTCAAAAAGGGCGAAAAAGTACTCGTAGCTCTTTCCGGAGGCGCGGATTCGGTATGCCTTTTTTCTATGCTTTTTGCCATAAAAGACCGATTGGGAATAAATTTAGAAGCAGTGCATGTAAATCATGAAATGAGAGATACTGCTAAAAGGGACGAAGAGTTTGTAAAAGCGCTCTGTCAGGAGAAAAATATCCCCTGTCATATTTGCAGCGTGGATGTAAAAAACTATGAAAAAGAGCAGGGAATCGGAAGCGAAGAAGCCGCCAGAATCCTGAGATATCAGCAGTTTGAAAGAGTGGGAGAGGCGATAGGAGCAGACAAAATCGCACTCGCACATCATATGGATGATCAGGCAGAAACGGTGCTGTTTCATCTGTGCCGGGGAAGCGGAATCAAAGGACTTTTGGGTATGTCCTATCAAAGAGAGAAATATGTCAGACCGATTCTGAATCTGTCACGAGAAGATATCGAGGCTTATCTGGAAATGAACGGGCAAGCCTATATGACAGATGAAACCAATTTAACGGACGACTATACCAGAAATCGCATACGTCATCAGGTGCTTCCTTTATTAAATGAACAGGTGACAAATCGGGCATCGCAGCATATCGCGGAGGCTGCAGATATATTAAGTTTGGCAGCAGACTTTTTGGAAACAGAGAGTCAAAAGGCCTATGAAACCTGCGTAAAACAGACAAAAAACGGGCTGATAATCGATATTTTGTTGTTTTCAAAGTGTCATGAATATTTGCAGGGAGAGATAATCAAAAAAGCCTATGAAGGTATGACGAACAGCCTGAAAGATTTTGGACAGGTGCATATAAAACAGGTTTTCTCTTTGCTGTCGATGCAAAGCGGGCACAAGGTCCTTTTGCCGCGCGGCATCTGTGTGATGAGAGAATATGATACGCTGGTATTTCTAAAAGAGAACGAGGCGATAATAGAGAACGTGGAAGCAGAGCTTCTCAGGCAGGATCAGAGCGTCTCGGAAAATCGTGTTTTTCTATCCGAAAAGGAAGAAATTTCGGTTCGCGTTTTTCCATATAAAAAGGATGATATTATCCCTTCAAAACCATATACGAAATGGCTTGATTATGATAAAATAGAAAAGCCGTTAGTGGTCAGAAATGTGAAGGATGACGATTATTTTTATTTTGATAAAAATCACAAAAAACTCGTGAAGGATTATCTTAAAAATGAAAAGATTCCGATTTCAGACAGAAAAAGCTGCAAAGTAGTGGCCTGTGGCAGTCATGTATATTATTTTGTCGGCAAGAGAATTTGCCAAAAGGCTTATGTTACAGACGAAACGAAATATATATTGGAAATAAATTATAAAACAGAACAATCGACGTAAGAGCCTCGATTATAAATAGTCGACGCAAAAACCAAAGGAGGAAAAGCAAATGGCAGAGACCATCAGCGTAATGATTTCAGAAGAAGATGTAGATAAAAGAATCAAAGAAATCGGCGAACAGATCAGTAAAGACTATGAAGGCAAAGAAGTACACCTTATTTGTGTTCTTCGCGGCGGCGTATTCTTTTTGTGTGAATTGGCAAAACGTATCAGTGTTCCGGTTACCATGGACTTTATGTCTGTATCAAGCTACGGAAATGATACCAAGTCAAGTGGTGTAGTTAAAATCGTCAAGGATTTGGATGACAGTATCAGAGGAAAGGATGTCATCGTAATTGAGGATGTAGTGGATAGCGGAAGAACATTAAGCTATCTGTTAGAAATGTTAAAGGACAGAAATCCTGCCAGCCTCAAGCTCTGCACACTTTTAGATAAGCCGGAAAGACGTGTTTGTGAGGTAAAGGTAGATTATACCGGATTTGAAATTCCGGATGAATTTGTCGTAGGATACGGACTCGATTATGCGCAGAAATATCGTAATCTGCCATATATCGGAATCGTTCATTTAGACGATAAATAAGCCAAACGGCATAAATTTTTAATTAGGAGAAATACATGAATACAGTGAAACCATCAAAGGGACTCAGAGGCCCCTTTATTCTGATATTGATATTACTGGGTATTGCCTTTTATCTCAATATGATGAAAAGCAATGAAACCGGTTACAACTGGAGTCAGTTTTTGTATGATTATGAAAATGACAATATATCAGTTGCTTATATTCAGCCAAATACAGAGGTACCAACCGGTACAGTCATTTTAGAGCATCCAAACGGAAGTGTCGGCAGACTCTATGTTTCGGATATCACCAAGGTAGAGGATATGCTGCATGACAAAAATATTGAAACAGTCATGCGAGATATGCCGAGTGATAACTGGTTTTTGCTCTATATTATGCCAATGCTGGTAGTATTTATCATCTTTATTTTCTTCTTTTCGATGATTGCCCCTCAGGGAGGTGGTCAGAACAGCAAGATGATGAACTTTGGAAAATCAAAGGCTCGTATGACGCAGGCAGGAGAAGGCAAAAATACTCTGAATGATGTAGCAGGTCTCAAGGAGGAAAAACAGGAACTGGAAGAAATCGTTGATTTCTTGAAAGATCCTTCCAAATATACAAAAGTCGGAGCGCGTATTCCAAAGGGTGTTTTATTAGAGGGTCCTCCGGGAACCGGTAAAACTCTTTTGGCCAAGGCGGTTGCCGGTGAAGCAAATGTACCGTTCTTTTCTATTTCCGGATCGGATTTCGTAGAAATGTTTGTCGGTGTCGGTGCTTCCCGTGTCAGAGATTTGTTTGAAGATGCCAAAAAGAATCATCCTTGTATCGTATTTATCGACGAAATTGATGCAGTTGCCAGACGCCGTGGAACCGGTATGGGAGGCGGACATGATGAAAGAGAACAGACTTTGAACCAGCTCCTGGTAGAGATGGATGGTTTTGGTATCAATGAAGGTATTATCGTCATGGCAGCAACCAACCGTGTCGATATTTTGGATCCGGCTATTTTAAGACCGGGACGATTTGACCGTAAAGTAACAGTAGGACGTCCTGATGTAGGCGGAAGAGAAGAAATTCTCAAGGTGCATGTACGAAACAAGCCGCTGGCAGAGGACGTTGATTTGAAACGTATTGCGCAGACCACATCCGGCTTTACCGGTGCGGATCTTGAAAACCTGATGAATGAGGCAGCTATTATTGCAGCCAAGGAAAATAAATCCTTTATTCAGGATGCGGATATTAAAAATGCCTTTATCAAGGTAGGAATCGGTTCTGAAAAGAAGAGCCGTATAGTATCAGAAAAGGAAAGAAAGATTACTGCATATCACGAAGGCGGTCATGCAATTCTGTTCCATTTACTGCCTGATGTCGGACCGGTTTACACCGTATCTATCATCCCGACAGGAGTAGGAGCAGCCGGTTATACCATGCCGCTTCCGGAAAGAGATGATATGTTTATGACCAAGGGACAGATGCTACAGGATATCATGGTAAGCCTCGGCGGACGTATCGCAGAGGAACTGATCTTTGATGATATCACAACAGGAGCTTCTTCGGATATCAAAAAAGCTACCAGCGTGGCTCGTCAGATGGTAACCCGATTTGGTATGTCTGATAAGATTGGTACGATCAATTACGATGATGACAGCGATGAAGTATTCATCGGCAGAGACTTGGCGCATACCAAAAATATCAGTGAAACAGTTACCAGCGAAATTGATGCAGAAGTAAAAGAAATCATCAATGACTGTTATGCAAAGGCAAAACAGATTATTACAGAAAATATAGATGTTTTACATGCCTGTGCAGAACTTTTATTGGAAAAAGAACGAATTACCAAGGAAGAATTCGAAGCATTGTTTGAATAAAACGCGGAAATGTCGAAAAGAGGCACTGGTAATCGTACAATATGAACAACAAAAGTAGTAATACGCGTGTCGTTTATTGACACGCGTATTTGTGTGTTGTGAAAAGTTCACAAAAACAGGCATAGCAATTTGTTAAATTTGTGAAAACTAGAAATAGACATTATATAGGGGCTTTGCTAGAATACACTTGTAACCCCCCAATACATTACATAGTTTTTTGCTATACCCCATAAGAAAGAAATACCTTCTCCGAAAGACCAGTTAATTTATTAACTGGTCTTTCGACCGTTTAGGGGTAATGAGGGGCAAAAAGAGTTGAACTTATATACCATTTCAGATAAAATATGAGTAGTGAAAACATTGGAGGATGGTATGAACTACCAGAGTTTTGAAGAGACATTAAAGAAAGCTGAATATATAACAGGAATGAGACCTTTGTTCAATAAAAGAGCTCTCTTTTCCGATATGACAGAGGATTATGTAAGTCCGGTTACACCAAAGCCTTTTGATACGGTATCCATTCGCTTTAGAAGCGCCAAAAACAATATAGATCATGTCTTTTGGGTATGCGGCGGTGAAAGACATCGTATGAGAAAGGTTTCGAGCGATGACCTTTTTGATTTCTATGAAATCAAATGGCAGATAGAAGACCAGAAATTAAGCTATTGCTTTGAGGTTCGAAGCGGAAAGATTACCTGCTTTTTTGACAGACGAGGTCTGAACAAGGATCCGCAGGAATATTATCAGTTTGTACTCGTTCCGGGACAGAGCATTCCTGAATGGGCAAAAGGTGCTGTTATGTACCAGATTTATGTGGATCGTTTTTACAACGGAGATCCGAGTAATGACGTACTGACAGATGAGTACAACTATATTGGCGAGCATGTCAATAAAGTAGATGACTGGTATAAATATCCTGCCATGATGGGTGTTCGTGAATTTTACGGCGGAGACCTGGCCGGTGTTTTACAAAAAATGGATTACTTGCAGGATTTAGGTGTTGAAGTTATTTACTTTAATCCGCTGTTTGTATCTCCGTCAAACCATAAATATGATATTCAGGATTATGACTATATAGATCCGCATTTCGGTGTCATCGTGGATGATCAGGGTGATTTGCTCGCACCGGATCAAAAGGATAACCGATTTGCAACCAGATACATCAACCGAGTTGCCAACAAGAAAAATTTGGAGGCTTCCAACAAGCTTTTTGCCAAGGTAGTCAAGGAAGCACACAAGCGCGGCATGAAGGTTATTTTAGACGGTGTATTTAATCACTGCGGTTCCTTTAATAAATGGCTTGACCGTGAGTGTATTTATGAGAATTTTGAAGGCTATGAAAAGGGTGCATATATCGATGCAAACAGCCCTTATCGCAGCTATTTCCATTTCTATCAGGAAGACCAGTGGCCATACAATCCGACCTATGACGGATGGTGGGGACATGATACACTTCCAAAGTTAAATTACGAAGGCTCTGAGCAGCTTTATCAGTATGTATTAAACATTGGTAAAAAGTGGGTATCAGCTCCTTATAACGTAGATGGATGGTGTCTTGATGTGGCTGCCGATTTAGGACATTCCGCTCCGTTTAACCATCAGTTTTGGAAAGATTTTAACCAGGCAGTAAAGGAAGCAAATCCAAATGCGATTGTATTAGCAGAGCATTATGGTTCACCGAGAGAATGGATTGAAGGCTGTGAATGGGATACCGTCATGAACTACGATGCCTTCATGGAACCACTTACCTGGTTCTTGACCGGTATGCAAAAGCATAGCGATGATTACAGAGAAGATTTATACGGAAATGCAGACAGCTTTTGGGGTGCTATGACTCACCACGGTGCAGCGTTTACCACCCCGTCACTTCAGGTAGCTATGAATGAGCTTTCCAACCATGACCATTCCAGATTTTTAACACGTACCAACAAAAAGGTAGGCCGTGTCAATACATTGGGAAGTGAAGCTGCTAACTGGGATGTAAATAAAGCAGTCATGCGTGAGGCAGTAGCTGTACAGATGACCTGGCCGGGAGCTCCGACTATTTATTATGGAGATGAAGCCGGACTGTGCGGATTTACTGATCCGGATAACAGACGTACTTATCCGTGGGGCAGAGAGGATCATGCTCTGATCGATTTCCATAAAGAAATGATTCGCATTCACAAGGAAAATCAGGTATTAAAGACAGGATCGCTGAGAAAAGCATTGGCAGATTACAATATCATTGCCTATGCCAGATTTGATCAAAAACAGCAGATTTTAGTTGCTGTAAATAACAATTACAGAGAAGTTACCAGAGAAATATCTGTTTGGGAGTTTGGTATTCCAAAAAGCTGCAGTATGACCAGACTGATTTTAACTTATGCAGATGGTTATACCACAGATCAGCAGGGATATGCTGTAATTAACGGAAAGATTACTTTGACAATGCCGCCAACCAGTGCTGTTGTATTAAAGTATGAGAAAGAGCAATAAATACTTGCTTTTTATAAATGAATATGATAATATTCTTTCTTGTGAGAGCTTTGTGCTCAAACAATGGGTGGATTCCCGAGTGGCCAAAGGGGACAGACTGTAAATCTGCTGGCAATGCCTTCGAAGGTTCGAATCCTTCTCCGCCCATTAAACACTAAGGTGTTTATTGGAATCATTTATGATTCCTTTTTATTTGGTTTTATTTACCAAAAACTAAATAAGGGCCCGCGTGGCGGAACTGGCAGACGCGCAGGACTTAAAATCCTGTTGTAGCGATACAGTACCGGTTCGATTCCGGTCGCGGGCACGAT
>JAZUKG010000103.1:0-3215 GCA_045643145.1 Lachnospiraceae bacterium
ACTGGAAACAGGTGTATCTACACTTCCTGATTTTAAAAAGGATGCAACCGATCGTAACAGAACTTCTCCGTTTGCATTTACAGGAAACAAGTTTGAATTCCGTATGGTAGGATCTTCTGATTCTATTGCCGGTCCAAATACTACCTTGCATGCCATTGTTGCAGAAGCTTTCTGCGAAGCAGCAGACAGACTCGAAGCAGCAGAAGATTTTGATATGGCTGTGCATGATTTAATTAAAGAATATATGACAAAGCATCAGAGAATTGTCTTTAACGGTAACGGCTATTCTCAGGATTGGATTAAAGAAGCTGAAAGAAGAGGGCTTCCGAACATCAAATCCATGATTGAAGCGGCAGACTCGCTTACCAGTGAAAAAGCAATTCGTCTGTTTGAAAAGTTTGGTATTTATACAAAGCCTGAACTGGAATCCAGAGAAGAGATTATCTATGAAACCTATGCAAAAACAATCAATATTGAAGCCCTTACCATGATTGATATGGCTTCAAAACAGCTTTTACCGGCTACTGTTAAGTATGTTGGTATCCTGGCAGATGAAGCACTTAAGTTAAGTCAGCTCGGTGTCAATAATGAAGCGCAGATTGATATGCTGAATAAGGTGAATTCTAAATTGGCTCAGGCAAACAAAGCGCTGGCTAAACTTTCTGTAGTTGAAGAAGAAGCGCGTAAGATTTCAGTAGCCAGAGAACGTGCCTTCTATTACAAAGATGTTGTCAAGGAAGCAATGGCAGGACTCAGAACTCCGTGTGATGAGCTGGAGCTTTTAGTAGACAAGGACATTTGGCCAATTCCAACCTATGGCGAATTGATGTTTGAAATCTAACAGATTATAAGGATGAAAAGCACTCTGAATGCGATGACATTTAGAGTGTTTTTTAATATACTATGGTCGGAGGACGCGGGGACTTGTTAGTAATACTATCAAAGAGTGCTTTCCTGATTTTATATAAAAAATTCACAGTATTTTAATAGATTAAAAATAGTGAAAATGGTATGATAGTCCATAGTGTAGAAAAAGAGATTGTAAACAAGGAGTCATCATGGCAAAAAATAAAAATAATTCACAAAAAGAATCTGCTCCTATGCCAAAAACAATAGGCGGTCAGCTTTTAGACAGCGGGGCAGAGGAAAAGGAAATCACAGATCTTCAGAAAAAGGCCGGTCATGAAACCAGAAAAGAAAAGATGGAAGGCATGAGCTTTAAGCAAAAAATCATTTATTTCTGGGATTATGAAAAATGGTATGTAATCATTCCGATTGTCAGTATTTTGATTGTTGCATCCTTAATCGGAGGCTTTATACGTGCCCATAAAGAGCGTACTTTAGTTGTTACCGTGGTTAATTCCTATATGGACGATGCCAATTCTGTTACCTTTGACAAGAACTATATGGAAGCCCGTGGTTTGGATCAGGAAAAGGTGCCGTTTGAGGTGGAAACAGACTTTGTCTTTCCTGAAGTAATGGATGAGGTTGGAGCCTCTGACAATTTTGCGGTAGCCAGTATACAAAAATTCCAGGCACTGTTAATGAGTGAAGGAATGGATGTCACCATTGCAACTGACTGGGTATTGGAAGAATATGAAGTGACTGACAGTTTCTGTAATATGGAGGAGATTTTGGCTCCGGAAGTATTTGAAAAACTAAAGGATAAAATGTTCTATTGCAAAGACAGTACAGGTGCACTGATTCCAATCGGTGTATATGCAGATGAATTTCCGGAAATTTCGAAATTATACGAAAAACAGCCGATTATTGCGGTATTTTCCAATGCAAAGCACATAGAAAATGGTGCTGATTTTATCGCATGGTTAGCAGAATCTATGTAGTAAATGACAGTTATCTTGAGAAAATGCAAAAAAAATAAAAAAAAGACTTGCATTTTTGTTCGGGATTGGATATACTATCAACTGTTGAAGCGCTATCGCCAAATGGTAAGGCAACGGACTCTGACTCCGTCATTTCAAGGTTCGAATCCTTGTAGCGCTGCTAGAGGAATCACGAAAGTGGTTCCTTTTTTTGTATTGTGAGCAACTTTTATATACTGATAAAATCTGCTTACCAATTGTCTGCATTATGATAAAGGTACACAGGTCTTTACATGTGCTATTAAAAAGTAAGCTTTTTAAGGCTGCACGGCATAATACTGCATGGCAGTACACACGTCCTCCAGTGGCATGGACAAGGAGGATGTCTGACCGGCAGGATCGTATATGCTGATATATAACTGCTCATAGTTGCCGGCTGCATATTCGGCATTGATACATAGCGGAATTAACCAGTTTCCGTCATCCAAATCCAAAAGAAGACTTCCGGATTCGTTCCAGGTTAACATCATGCAGCTATCCTTTGTGACACCTTCAAACTTGGTAGTATCTATTTGGACTGCCAGCATTGCTGTATCTGAAGCCGGTTTCTGATTCGTTTCTTTCAGATGCGCTGAGAGAGAATCCAGGTTGTGTCCCAGTGTAGCAGCACATTTGCCTAAATAAAGTGGTGATGACCAGGGACTGTTTTTTAGAGAAGCCTGCGCATCTTCGCCCGGATGCATGGCTGCAAATACAGGGGCAGGAACAAATAGACTTGTGGTCTCGTCATAGGCATAATCGTGAGTCAACAAATAATCATAAATATAATAGTTTTGTAATGGACGCAAATCACTGCCAAAAGCAGTGTGAGCGTCTATTTTTTTGATAGCCTGCATAGCAGCTTTTTGACTTTTGGCCAGAGAAAGCTTTCCGGTGTAAGGGGCTTTTTCATCCAATAAATAATAGTAAAGCTGATATGGAGACAGTCCCATCACTGTCAAATCCGGGTCATAGCTGCGTATCGTATCTAAAGCAGTTTTATAGTCATGAAGCTGTGTCATATGATCGGATAGCATGAAGCCGGAGCCCAGCTTTGTAAAGGTAGTCTGGTCCGAGGGGGAAATTGCCTGATAATCATCGGATACAGGAAACGGTAAGGCATTTATACTATAGTTTCCCAGACTGTCACAGTCTAAATTGGTGGCGCCGTCCAAAGTCGGAAATGCATAGTAACGCATAGCCGGGAAGGAAAGCAGAGCGCAGCTGACAAACAGAGCGCATAAAAGCATGCGCAGGTGCTGTGCAGCGTCACATTCTGTTATGAACAGGATACATAAAAACACGCATATCCACAGAGCCACATGCCCACTTCTGGAGAATAGGCGACTCACC
>JAZUKG010000104.1:0-4824 GCA_045643145.1 Lachnospiraceae bacterium
GAAGATCTTAGCCTGACTGTCATAGTGATATACACTGTCAGTAAGCTTATCCTCCGGTGCAACCTGAGTAGCATTTACTTCCTTTACCATTGCCTCAAGATCACCCAGACTCATATTTCCATTATCAGGAACAATGAGAAATAGCGATAGGTAAGGTTTGAGCAAAGTCGCCTTTGCTTTCCGCCTTTTCCCCCGCTCCGCACCGTACGTGAGATTTTCACCTCATACGGCGCTCCATCAGGCTAAACCTATTTACTCAATAATGGCATTACCGACAAGAATCCGATAATCATTGGTCTTTTTCAGCGCTCTGGCATCCCACAATCCTTCACCATTCAGCTTATCGATTAGTTCCTTAGCTCGTACCATGTCCTTCGTGTGTATCAGCTCATAGGCATCCTTCGAAACGATGTCTATGTTTCTGTAGCCGTCTCCACCCGTTGGATAAATCTTATGGACTCGCATATCATACACTGTCAGTTGCTTCCTCGTTATGGCACACTTGCCTTTCTGCGCCGAGACTCTCGAAATTCGATTGTCATTCAGCTCGATTGACTCATGCTCAAGCGGATGTTCCGCCAAGTACCTGAAGATAACGTCCAAGTGCGTCAGCCTTTGGTGAATCAACTGTCTTCCTTCCTCAGTGTAGTTGCATGTGGCTTGTTTAAATCCATACGGTATAGTAAAAGTCACTGCGTATATCGGGTCAATAACAACCTTCCCGACAAGATAACGCCTACCGTGGTAGCTACCATACTTCATCTTTTGGAATTCTGACAGCGGTGGTCCTGTTTTGCCGTTAGACCGAGTCATGTGTTTTAGGGCAGGGAGTAGATGATAATAAATCTCCCAGAAATCTTTGCTAATCCGTGTTGCCACACAGTAGTAATTGTGCATTCCTCGGATTATCATGTTAAGGTTTCGTGCTTTATCCTCGTTGCCTTGGGCGTCCCAAATAGCTTTTCGGAGTTTCGCTTCGACCTTTTTCTTTGACTTATCCGCTATGTGAGATATGATTACGTTCTGCTTCGGTCTCTCTTCAAGCTTAAGCTTGAAACCCAAGAATTCCGAGTAGTGTCTACACAGATTTGTAATCTTGCTCTTTTCGGGACTCGTCTCCAGATGCAGCCTCTCCTTCAGCCACTTTTCAACGGCTATCTTAATTCGTTCAGCGTCTTTCCTGTTTCTACAGAAGATTTTGAAATCATCTGCATATCGTACCAAGTACATTTCTTTGAGCTTCGTCTTCTTCAATGCAGTACACCTGTCGCCATCCCATCTGTATGAGAACTTACTGGGAAAGGTTTCCCACTGATTACTTATCCACCAGTCCAACTCGTTCAGCACTATGTTTGACAATAGCGGAGATAAAATACCTCCTTGTGCAGAGATAAACATTATGCCGAGATAAGTACAGTTTATCCTGTAAAATCAATGCTCTATATTTTATTATCTCGGCATAATACTTTTTCAGCAGTGGAAATACTGCTAGACTGTAATCACCAAAAATGAAAGGAGCTTATACTATGAAGCTAGAAGTGATTACAGAAGGTCTCAAAAATCTATTGTTTGAGAACAATTACAACCCTGCAACCATCCATTTTTATGAACGAGAATGGAAAAAAATCAGCGCATTCCTTGAACAGGAATACAATGACACAGAATTCGATATGGAGCGTGGTCTTAAATATCTGGAACATCAATACGGTTTTATCTCAAACTGTAACAATGAGACATTAACTCAGCAGCGCGTTCAACTGCTTCGTGTGGTCCATATGCTTGAAGACTACAGACTTCACAAGGTTCTTACCCGAAGATACTATGCATCAAAAAATCCGTTGGTTCTGAATTCATACTTCTTATCCATACAAGACAAGTACCAGGATTATCTGGAAACTACAGAATTGTCTTTTTCAACGAAAAATCATTACACTGGTACTTCCAGAGTTTTTATGGATTATCTTGCGCAGATAAAGATTCTGACCATCGAACAGATTTGCATGGTTCAGTGTAATGGTTTTCTTAAAACACTTGCCGGATACAGTTTTAAAACAGTTGAACAACAGGTATGCGGCCTGCGCCATTTCCTGCGCTTTCTTTTCTCACAGGGGTATCTGTCGGAAGATTATGCAGACAAAATCCATATGCCATCCATTTCGAAAAGTGCAAAAGTCCCTTCAGCATGGAGCACCGAAGAATTAAAAGCAATGATTGCTTCCATCGACAGAAACAATCCTATCGGGAAACGTGACTATGCCATGATTGTCCTTGCAAGTGTATTGGGATTGCGTATCAGTGATATCAAGGCACTTACCTTTAACAACTTTAATTGGGAAGAAAAGCAGCTTTCTATCATACAGCACAAAACACATAAGCCTTTAACACTTCCTGTACCAGATGCTGTTGGCTGGGCAGTCATTGATTATATAAAGAATGGTCGTCCATCCTTTTACGAAACAGATCGTATTTTTGTGAAACATATGCCTCCATTTAATCCAATCGGTGATGATAACCATATGGAGCAGATCATTGTCAAATATATGAGAAAAGCCGGTATCGACAGACGTAACCGTAAACGTTCGGGATTTCATTCGCTCCGTCATTCGGCGGGTTCCATTCTCCTTGAAATGGGGACAGAACTGCCTGTAATAACAAACATCCTTGGACATTCAGATCCGGATATCACAGCAGTTTATCTGAAGACAGATCTTGAGAAACTTGCAGAATGTATCCTTTCACCGGAGGAGTTTGAAAATGAATAAAGTCATCTATCGCAGTATATTTGCCAATGAATTCCAGGATTTCGTCGAGCTGAAACAATCACTCGGTTTTAAGTACGAGACTGAGGCCGGAGCTTTTAAAAGGATTGATTCCTTCTTTATCTCCTGTGGTCTGGATACAAAAACAGTTTCAAAAGACCTTTGCAACAAGTGGTGTGAGAAAAGGACTTATGAATCACCGGCAAACCATGCTACACGCATAAGCACGATGAGAATCTTCTGCCGCTATCTGAATGATATCGGTATCGCTGCATATGTCCCTCCATCAGGCATCACAAAACATCCTCCCAAATATGATGCACATATTTATACAGATGAAGAATTAAAACTCTTTTTTGCTGAGGTCGATAAAAGCAAGTCTGTTCCGCCCGAGTGTCCTTATAGAGCGCAGGTTATGCCTATCTTTTTCAGAATCCTGTATACCAGCGGTCTACGTGTCTCTGAACTTCGTCTTCTCAGAGTCAGGGATTTTGACCTTGAAAAAGGATATATCCATATCCATGATGCGAAGAACCATAAAGAAAGACTTGTTCCTGTACATGCGTCCCTTGTGGAAGAAAGCAGAGAATTAAAACAGTCAATTCATGGAGTTTCTTCTGACGATGAATACTTTTTTATGGTGCTTCCAGGAAGACCGATGACCCTTGGAAATGTATATCACAACTTCAGACGATATATTGAAAAAGCAGGTATCAGCCATACAGGTCATGGACCACGTGTACATGACTTCCGCCACACTTATTGTGTGAATCTCTTACGTAAATGGTCTGATGAGGGAAAGGACTTAATGGCATATCTTCCATATATGAAGACAATGCTCGGTCATGAGAGTTTCGAGGAAACTTCGTATTACCTGAAACTCACATCGGAACGATTTCCTTATATAAAAGAAAAACTCAGAACGTCATTCCCGGATCTGATTAGTGAGGTAACAGTCGATGAGCATGAATTCTACTGATTTCGCCCGGCACGTTTCCGGTTTTCTTACCGATTATCTTCCGTTACAGCGAAATTATTCAAAAAACACGATTCTCAGTTATCGGGATACATTAAAACTACTCCTCCGGTATATCGTTGATGTAAAGGGTGTTCGGATTCAGAACTTCTGTCTAAAAGATTTTAACAGAGAATTAGTTATAGAATTCCTGGAATGGTACCGTAACCAGGGAGCAGGAAGTTCAACTGCCAACCAGCGTCTTGCAGCATTGAAAGCATTTGCAGAATACGCCCAGGTGGAGAGTATTGAACTGATATCGCCGCTGCTTGAAATATCCGGAATAAAATCGAAAAAAGCCGCTTCGAGGGAAATATCCTTTTTATCTGTAGAACAGACATCAAAACTGGTCAATACTCCAGATATTCATTCAGCAACAGGTTTCAGGCACCGGGTAGCATTAACACTTCTTTATGATAGCGGATGTAGAGTACAGGAACTATGTGATCTGACGATAGCTGATATTTTTATAAGTGAACACTCAACAGTCCGTCTTCACGGAAAAGGAAACAAGACCCGTACCGTAGTCATTTCAGATGAAACAGCAAAGCTGTTAAAACAATATCTGGAAAGATACTGCAGTGGCTGGCTGTCAGACCATCCGTTGATTACAAACCGTTATTACCAGAAAATAGATCGCGACGGAATTGGATATATCCTCAAAAAATATGGTGATCAGATCCGTACCTCAGATCCATCATTCCCGGCCAAAATCCATTGCCATGTATTAAGACACAGCAAGGCAATGCATATGCTGGAAGCTGGGATTAACATCGTGTATATCAGAGATTTTCTCGGACACGAAGATATTTCTACGACAATGATCTATGTACGTACTGACAACCGTTTAAAAAATGAGGCAATAAACAAACTGGCACCAAAGGTAACAGAAGAAACAGATCTTCCAGACTGGAGTAAAGACAAAGACCTTATGGAATTTCTGAATTCTCTGAAATAGCCATTGTATTATGCCGAGATAAATGTCTTATCAGCCTGTAAAATAAATAGAAACCGCATGCATCTCGGCATAATATCTAGCTCTGCATAAGG
>JAZUKG010000105.1:0-4956 GCA_045643145.1 Lachnospiraceae bacterium
ATTTGAAAGACTTGCTTCCAACATAGAAAAAATGCAGGGTATTGTGATTCAGGGTGATGAATACAAAAAGCCGAAAGGTGACTTCGGTCCTGTAATAAATAAATGGTACAACCGTAAATATGTTGACGCAATTTCAAACCACGACTTTGAAGGCGAAATATTCAGCGAAGATCTCAGTTCAATAATAGCAAGTGAATTCAGCCGAATGATGCCGATGTACAAATTCTTAAACAGGTTCGGTAATTCTATAAAATGATTTTATCAAGCCCAATTTTCATATTCTGCTTTTTGCCGGCAGTTTTTATGCTGTCCAGAATTTCTAAAAATCAGAAATTCCGCAATATACTTCTGTGCGTGTCAAGCATCGTATTTTACGCGTTTGGCCAGCTGAAGTATGTTCCTCTTTTTCTGATTTCAATTTTGATGAATTATTTGTTCGGACTTGTCCTGGGTACAAAAAAACAGCACAGCAGGGTTATTCTTTTTGTTGCTGTGATTACAAATCTTGTAATTCTGGCAGTGTTCAAGTATTCTTCTGAAATCGGTCTGACTGGAATTGCACTTCCGTTGGGAATATCGTTTTTTACATTTCAGGGTATGTCCTATGTTATTGATGTATACAGAGAAGAAAAGTACTTCACAAGAGACTTTATTAAGGTGTTTCTGTATGTATCATTTTTCCCGAGACTTGCAGCCGGTCCTATAGTTAAATTCCACGAAATTGAAAACCAGCTTGATGCGCGGAGATGCACAAGTGAGCTGACACTCGAGGGAATAAAACGTTTTATCATAGGCTTTTCAGAAAAAATGCTGTTGTCAGACTCCTTGGCACACATAGCAGATTATGTTTTCAATAACGGCACCGGAGATTTCCGACTGGCATGGCTTGGCGCTATATGCTATATGCTCCAGATATACTACGATTTCGCTGGATACAGCAATATGGCAATCGGCATAGGGAAAATGTTCGGCTTTGTTTTTCCTGAAAATTTTGACCATCCGTATGGAGCATTTTCAATTAAGGAATTTTGGCGCAAATGGCATATTTCACTCTCATCGTGGTTTAAAGAGTATGTATACATCCCACTTGGAGGCAATAGGAAGGGAAAATTTAGAGCATTTCTGAACCGTATGCTGGTGTTCATCTGCACCGGAATTTGGCATGGTGCGAACCTTACATATCTTGTTTGGGGACTGGGACACGGGATCCTGGCAGGCGCAGAAGATACGGGAATTATTCCTATAAAAAAAATGAATGAAAGCGTCTTCGGAAAAATCATAGCAAAAATATATACTCTTTTTTCAGTTCTTATTCTTTTCGTTATTTTCAGGGCGGAAAGCCTCGGAAAAGCGTGGAACGTAATATCCACCATGTTCACTGGTGGAATGCTGGAAACTGAAATAGTTTCCAGACTAATGACACCTGCGGCAATCACTGTACTTGCATTTGCGGTCCTGTTGTCAGGTAATATCCCGTCAAAAATAAAAATGCCGAAATCATTGCAGACAGCCTTTTGCGCACTATTGTTTGTCTTATCAATAATGTGTATGGCAAAAGGGAACTTTGTACCGTTTATTTACTCTCAATTCTGATGAAAAAAGTATTAGTAGTGCTGTTTTTAATAATATGTCTTATCCCAAGTCTGGGTATGATTGTGCTCGGCCCTTCCAAAAGCGGAGCAAATGAAGTCCTTGCCGCAAAACCGGAATCCGGACCCGAATTTTTCAATCAGTGTGCAGACTATATTGCAGACAGATTTGCATTCAGGCAGGAACTGATAACAGCGTGGTCATGGATAAATGCGAAGATTTTTAACACTTCCGTTGAAGATCAGGTGGTTCTCGGAAAAGACGGGTGGCTGTACTATTCATCTGATTTTGCAGACGAACTCAGTGATGAAGAACTTGAGACAATCGCTGTAAACATCGAAACCATTCAAAAGTGTGTTGAAGAGAAAGGCGCAAAGTTCGTCTTTACAATTGCACCGGACAAGTCAAGCCTTTTCACTGAAAATCTTCCCGGCGGGTACAAAACAAAAAACAAAAATGCGGAGCGTCTTAGGGAGTATTTAAATGCCCATAGCATAAATTATGTAAACCTATTTAATCTGAGCATACCTTATTACAAAACAGACAGCCACTGGACAGATTGCGGTGCTGCCGTAGTGGCAGATGCATTGCTTGGGACAGATTATGCAAGCGCTTCATTTTATATTTCAGGTAAACACACCGGAGATTTGTACCAGATGTTATTCCCGTCTTTATCAAATAACGAAGATAGAGTTGAATATGCACCAGGTTTCTCATTTACTTGTGAAAAAGACCCTCGCGGAGGAGACGCAATAACCATCAACACGGTTAATCCTGAAAAGAGCGGGACCCTGTTTTGCTGGCGGGATTCATTTGGTGTCTCGCTTTATCCTTATTTGGCAGAAAACTTTGGAAAGGCTGAATTCTCAAGATCTTTAGATTACGATGTTTTAAAAACCGGCGATGCCGATTATGTAATACTTGAAATTGTTGAAAGGAACTTAGAAAAGTTGTTATGAAAAAAATAATTCCGGTAATCATTGCATTAATGATTCTCTTATGTGCCTGTGGAAACAGCACTGAAACAAAAGAAGGTGCGGCAGCCTCTGAACAGACATCTGTGCTGCCGGATGCAAATCTGAAGAAGGATGACAGCCAGGAATCAAAGACAGATGAAGCTGTTGAAGGAACCGACCCGGAGGTACTTGAAAAAGCACGCAGCTATGTCGGTAAACAGCTCACAGAGCTCATTGCAGAATTCGGACAGCCGATTTCTGCCGAATATGCCAGCAGCTGTCTTGGTGATGGTGAAGACGGACTGATTATATTTAACGGATTTACGGTTGAAACTTATAGAGAGGGAGATTCCGAAGAAATCAGATATGTTGACTGAAAAAGGTCATAAAAATTCATCAGGTTTAAAAGCAAGGCTGATTTTTGAAATCATCCTTGTTTTACTTGTTATCCTTCTTGCTCTTGCTTTGATAATAAAGCCTGGATTTATTTTCGGCTCCGGAGTCAAGATCAATTACATTACCCCTAATGGTACGTTTTCAGATTCGTTCGCAAAAGGCTCTGAGGTCGAACTGAGGCAGGGCCCTGAAATTAACGGTTATACATTCATCGGATGGCGGGATGCTCAGGGTAATATTGAGCACAGAACCTCTATTAACGTCTGGGAAGACACAGACTACTCAGCTGTATATTCAGTAGCATTCGATACAAAAGAGCATATGACTTTTCTGGATATAGAAAACGGGCTTTTCAGGCCTGAAGATGCTCTGACGAACAGAGAATGCGCGATTATGCTTTATAAGCTTATGAATATTAAAAACATTGGAAGCGGGGAATTTTCGGATGTTTCCAAGGATGACAGTTGCTACAAAGCAGCTGCTACTTTGAAAGATCTAGGTGTGTTGTACGGTTCAAAATTTCACCCTGATGAGGGAATCACGAAAAGAGAATTTCTTGATATTCTTAAATGCTTCTATCCGGCAGATTTTTGTGAGGAGAAGCTGAAAGAACTAGAAAATGATGAGCAGCTTTCAAGAAAAGAAACAGCAAAAATTATGTGTGCCCTTCTGGAACGCACCGGTGATTCGGATAAAGATATAAAAAAGGTCGGGACGATTCTAGATGTTTCGCTTAGTGATCCGGATTATTGGGTTATAGCAGAATCCGGAATTCCACACGAACCGGAAATGATAGATGGTCTTGAAAAGTGGGTATCAGCCAAAGCTCTTCCGATTAGAAAACCCGGATACTTCTATATCGGTGCACAGCTCCATCTGATTGATGAAAACGGCAGCCCGGTAACAGATAAAACAGTTGACGGTCTGTATTTCAACAAAGCGGGTGCCTACACGTCAGGTAATAATGAGCTTGATGTGCTTGTTCAGTCAACAATGACAGATCTGCTAGGCTCGAATGGTATTAACTATCAGGATATTGATTCGTTGAAAACCATGTATAGATTTGTGGTAGACAACTTTGAGTACAAACGCCGTAATTATTATAAATATGGGGAAACCGGTTGGGCAGAAGAAGAAGCGTTCACTATGATTACAACTGGCCGTGGAAACTGTTATAATTTCGCAGCTCTGTTTTATGAGTTCGCCAGGGCATTAGGGTTTAATGCAAAAATATATAGCGGAACGATGGGACCGGACAAGAGCCCGCATGCCTGGGTTGAGATTGAAATAAACGGCGAAAATAGACTATTTGACCCCGAGTATGAATACAGCAAAGGTGTTAATTCTCCTGTTGATATGTTTAACAGAGAAGACAGATATTTAGACAAATACAAGTATAAAAAGGCAGTATGATGAACGAAAAAAAGTTGCTTATTTGTGTCTCTTTTGCAGTCCTTTTATTAATGACTGCCTGTGGAACAAAAACGGAAATTGCAAAAGAACCGGTTTCACCTCAGTTAATCGAAACGCCAGCACCGGAACCGACTCCAAAGCCAACTCCAGAGCCGCTTATAGATATCCTCGGAGAGAAAGTACCAGAACATAAAATAGAAGAAGGCTATGAGTTTGAGCTGTTCGGTCAGAAAGTAAACACCGCTACAACAGAAAGCCTTGAATACGTAAAAGAAGAAATCGATGATGAAGGACTGGATACCTTCCGAAGCGTCCTTCCGTATATGAAAAAGCTCAGCTCGCTTCGCTTTGACAGATGCGGCACAAGCGACAATAAAACAGCTATGCTGCGGGAAGAATTTCCATGTGCGAATATTGCGTGGAGAGTGTATATTGGCCCCTATGCCATAATGAGCGATGAAAAAACTCTTTGGGCTTCATGCGATGTGACCAATGAAAACAGCGCAGGGCTCTATTACTGCACTGCAATGGAAAACCTGGATATCGGGCATTGCTCGGTAACAGATGTCGGCTTTTTAAAAAATATGCCGGATTTAAAAGT
>JAZUKG010000106.1:0-3466 GCA_045643145.1 Lachnospiraceae bacterium
CATACTGAAAGTGCAAAAGGCACAATGCTTGATAGTGTTGCAGACCTGATTTTCGGAGGCGTCTATGCCGTGAAAATATTCCCTATCCTGAATATCCCGCTTTGGATCTGGATTTGGACTGGAATCATCGCAGTAACAAAGCTCACAGGCATAATAACAGCAAGCAAGAGAGCGCACCGATTAATGATTGAGCACTCATTTGGAAATAAGCTTACAGGATTTTTACTGTTTCTTCTGCCGCTGTCAGTTATAATCGCTGACGTGAAATATGGAGCGGCACTTGTGTGTATCGTTGCAACGGTAACGGTAATCAAAGAAATAACAGATATTTGCAGAGGATAGGACAATGAAATTAAGCGGATTTTTAATCGTTGTTAAAGATATCAAAAATGCGGAGAAATATTATCATGATCTCTTCGGTTTTGAAACGCTCGCTGATAATGGCGGCAACATGATTCTGTCCGGCGGGCTTGTTTTGCAGGAGGAAAAATACTGGCGCGGTTTTATCGGTAAAGACGTTATTCAGCAAAACAATGCCTGTGAGCTTTATTTTGAGGAAGAAAACGTGGACGCTTTTTATGAAAAGCTGAAAACTCTTTACCCGGAAACAAAATTTGTCAATCTTCCTATGACGCACAGTTGGGGGCAGCGTGTGGTTCGATTTTATGACCTTGACGGGAATCTGATTGAAGTCGGAACACCGATGTGAAAGAGAAAAACATGATAGAAACAAATCGTTTGAAAATATATGCGGCTACCAAAGAGCAGATGGAAGAATATATTTCCGCACAGACCGTTGATATTCTAAAAGCGGCCTACACTGAAATGCTGGACGGGGCTTTGGCACACCCCAAGCAGTGGGAGTGGTATGCCATTTGGATGATTGAATTAAAGAATGGCACGCACATCGGGGCGTTTTGTTTTAAGGGCATCACAGAAGAAGGAAATACAGAAATCGGATACGGAATTGCAGAAGAGTATCAGGGCAACGGTTATGCAACGGAAGCTGTATCCGCACTAGTGGACTGGGCATTGAAGCAGCCTGGTGTTTTTCAAATAGAAGCAGAAGCCGAGGAAAGCAATACAGCCTCTATAAAAGTGCTGGAAAAGTGCGGTTTTACAAGAACTGGAATCATTGGAGAAGAAGGACCGCGGTTTATTCAATCAGGAAAGTAAAAAATAGAAGCAGACAATTGCCTGCTTCTATTTTTTATGTTTAATTTTCTGGAAGACTTTCGGGAAAGCATTTCCAAAGTCATAGGCTGATTTTGCAGCAAGTGAGTTAAGCCGCGGATTTTTGCTTTTGATTAAGGCGCAGATTACTTTGATTGCTCTGCCGCCATCAGGATCTGAACACGCTTCAGAAACATACTTGTTTTTCAGTGCATTATCTATATATGTACATTTCTCTTTATATGAGAGTTTGCAGCTTGGAGAATAAAGGTTAGCAAATGCTGAAAAGATGCTTTTTGCAAACATATAGCGGAAAGTACCGCCATATTCCGCATTAAAATGAGAACACAGATCCTTTATCCGTTTGTCAATTTCAATACAGACATCTATTTTTTTGTCATAGTATCCGGAAATCAGGCTTTCACCTTTGCGGATAATGTAAAGATAACCGCATTCCGGAATAACAGAAATGCTTTCGGACTTTTCAAGACAATCTGAAAGGAAGAGCCTGTCTTCGCCCCAGCGATAATCGGGAAACGATATATTGTTGTCTTTAATAAGCTTGGCAGATATCAGTTTTCCCCATACCTGATTTAGAAGATTGGCTTTATATAGTTTTGAATAAACAGAGCCAAAATTGCTGATGTCATAATTCCCGTATGGCTCAAAGTATTCATTTTGAGTGCCATCTGAATTAATAATTCTAAAACCGAATATAACAACGTCGGCCCCTTTTTCCGCTTGACTGAGGGACAATTCCATAATGCCGGGCAGAAACTCATCATCCGCGTCGCAAAACATGATGTAATCGCTTTTTTCTGAAACGGAAGAAAGCCCAACATTCCTTGCATTTGCCGGACCTGAATTGTTAATGATCACGAGGCGGATTCTTGAATCCATAGAAGCGGCTTTGCTCACAACAGAAGCTGTACCGTCTGTGGAACCATCATTGACAACAATAATCTCGAAATCACTGTACGACTGGCCGGTTATACTTGATAATGTCTTTTCAATTGTTGACTCTGCATTATATGCAGGAATTATTACACTGATCATATACATAATATATCATGTGAAAACTGAAAATGCCATATAATATTATAATTGATTAATTGTATTGCACAACATGTTGTGGTATAATAACTAAAATTGGATAATTGGGAGGATTATACATATGAAATGCCCGTTTTGCGGATGTGATGAAAGCAAGGTAATAGATTCAAGACCGGCAGATGGAAATGAATCTATCAGAAGACGCAGAGAGTGCATCGAATGCAAAAAGAGATTCACAACATACGAGGTGATCGAAAGAATGCCCCTTGTTGTGGTGAAGAGAGATGGAAGTCGTCAGGGCTTCGATAAAGTTAAGCTTATTAACGGAATGGTCAGAGCCTGCGAAAAGCGCCCTGTTAAGCTTGCTCAAATCGAGGCTATTGCAGAGGAAATCGAGCAGGAGCTTCAAAGCCGCATAGACCGTGAAACAAAGAGCGAGGAAGTAGGCGAGATGGTTATGGCCCGCCTTAAAAAACTTGACGAGGTTGCATATGTGCGTTTTGCATCTGTTTACCGCAGTTTCAAAGACATCAACACATTTATGGATGAACTTTCAAAACTGCTGACAGATAAGAAATGAAATTAATAACCGGGGACAGGCAGAAATTATTATCTCAGATTCATGAAAGAATAGACCAGCTCCCGTCGGATGCAAAAATTGCACTCGCATACAATAACGATACCGGATGCCTGGATTTATCAGGCAAAACAGTAATCCAGGTTATGAATGACAGCAATAATGTCATAGGCAGTGCTTTTGATTTCACTATAAAACCAGAAAACTTTGATGAATCCGAAATAGATTTGGCGATTCTTGGAATCGGATATAAAGGGCAGATCGGGTTCAACGAAGTCGGGACGCAATATAACACTTTTACCCACGAGCAGAAGCTTACTTCATCAACAATAGAAGAATTCTCCCAATTTGGAGATATCGGTTTATCAGGAATCACTTTAGGAATCAAAACTCTGGTTTCATCAAAAGAAATAATTGTATTTGCATGCGGGGAAGAAAGAGCCGATGCAGTGTTTGGTATGATGTACGGCAGAAATGACAGTACGGTACCGGCTGCGTTCCTTCAAATTCCTCAAAATGTAACCGTGTATGCAGATAATGATGCTGCATCAAAATTATAAGGAGTATTATGAAATACTTTGGAACAGACGGGTTCCGCGGCAGAGCAGGCAAAGTACTGACTGCGGAGCACGCATTTAAAATCGGAAGATATCTCGGCTGGTA
>JAZUKG010000107.1:0-47760 GCA_045643145.1 Lachnospiraceae bacterium
GACAATCTGATGTTCTTTACAGCAAACGACGAACACAATCAGACCATTGAATTTTTTGTATCTGTTCCGGCCTTTCAAACAGAGAACTAAAGAAAAGCATTTTATCAACACCTAGCACTCAGAGGAAAAGAGATATGAACAAAAACTCTCGAACTTCATTATTTTTGATGGAACTCATTATTTCCATCCTGCTGTTTAGCATCACCAGTGCTGTCTGCAGTCAATTATTTGTACAAACGCATATTATCGAAAAAGAAACCAAAGAACTCAGCTTTGCTGTTCATCAGACGCAAAATCTGGCGGAAGTCTTTTTAAGTCTTTGCGGTGAGGATTTCGATGCATTTAATCAGGAACTGACACAGCTGAATTTTAAACAGGGACCTGTCACAGTGACAGAATCCGGTGATACCTTAATACCGTTTTATTTTGATGAAAACTTCCAGCCAAGTGTAAAGGTTACCGGATATATCAAAATCACACTCTCTCTGTCACAGGATGAAAAGCAGATTCACGCTATCATTTCGACTTTTATGGCAGAAAACGAAACCCCGCTTCACAGAATCACAGTAGATAAGAATCGATAAATCCTGGATGCAATGAAAGGAATATGAATATATGGAAAACAGATTTCAAAATAGAAAGAGTAAATTTGGAATGAGTGTCGGAAGCTCATTGGTTTTGGTAGCCTTTGTACTCATATGTATCGTAGCCTTTGCCGCACTCTCCTATTCTACCGCCATCTCAGACTATCGTTTCACACAAGAACAGGCGCGACATCAGGCACAATATTATGGCAGTTTAAATGCCGAGCCTTGATGTAAATAGGGTTTACTGATAAAATAATAGTATTGATAGAAATTATTCCAAGGAGGGAATTTCATGTCTGTAAAAGAGATATTAGCAAAGATTACAAAGCTCGGTGCTTCCGATATTTTTATTGTTGCCGGAAGACCGCTTTCCTATAAAGTACACAATCAGCTCGTGGATGAAGGCGAGAATAAACTAATGCCCGGAGATACTGCGACCTTGATTCATGAAATCTATCAGTTAGCCGGTGACAGAGACATCCGTCATCTAGAAGAAAACGGTGATGACGACTTTTCATTTGCGATTAGCGGAATTGCCCGTTTCAGAATAAACACCTACAAGCAGCGTGGTTCCTTGTCTGCTGTCATCCGTGTAATCAACTTTTCGATTCCAAAGCCTGAGGAATTAGGCTTTTCTCCTCAGACCAGCGAACTGATCAAACGTTTGGCAGATTTAAAAAAGGGACTCGTCCTATTAACCGGACCTGCCGGAAGCGGTAAATCTACTACTCTGGCTTGCATGATTGATCATATCAATTCCACGAGACAGGCTCATATTATTACCCTGGAAGATCCGCTGGAATATTTACACCTGCACAAAAAAAGTATCGTGTCTCAGCGCGAGGTCGTAACAGATACCGAAAGCTACATTACCGCTCTTCGTGCTTCTCTGAGACAGAGTCCGGATGTTATCCTGCTCGGTGAAATGCGTGACTATGAAACCATGAGTACTGCCATGACCGCAGCCGAAACCGGACATTTAATTTTATCTACTTTGCATACTATCGGAGCATCCAATACAATCGATCGTATCATTGATGCATTCCCGCCTAGTCAGCAGCATCAGATTGCAGTACAGATTTCTATGGTTTTACAGGCTGTTATCTCTCAGCAGCTCATACCTGCCAAGGATGGAACTTTAGTTCCTGCCTTTGAAATCATGATATTAAATCCTGCCATCAAAAATATGATTCGCGAATCCAAAATTCATCAGATTGACGGAGTGATTTCACAGTCAAGAAGTGAGGGCATGGTTACCATGGATGCCAGCTTGTTAGAACTCGTAAAAAGCGGCGTTGTCGATGAAAAAGTTGCACTGGAATATGCACAGGATCCGGATATGCTGCAAAAGCGATTGGTATCCAAAACAATTAGTACCGGAATACCTACTGCCACTTCCGGATTTGGATGGTTATAAAATCAAAGAGTTGCCTATGGGCAACTCTTTTTATTTGTCATAACCCTGCGCCGAAGGGTCCTGCCGGCAGTTTAATTTAAAAAATGAATAAATAAACAGATTTAGGGAATACTTCTTTTAAATAAATTTCCATAAAGGAGTATTCATGGCAGTCAGTAAGGTAGAAATCTGCGGTGTCAACACTGCTACCCTTCCGCTTTTTGATACCAAAAAGCAGGAGGAAATATTCAAAAAAATAAAAGCCGGTGATGAAGAAGCCCGCATGCAATATATCGAAGGAAATCTGCGTCTGGTATTAAGTATCATTCGCCGCTTTCATCAAAGCAATGAAAATGCAGATGATTTATTTCAAATCGGCTGCATCGGTCTGATAAAGGCAATTGATCATTTTGATCCAAATCTCGGTGTCAAATTTTCCACCTATGCCGTCCCTATGATCATCGGAGAAATACGCAGATATTTACGAGATAACAGCAGCATCCGAGTCAGCCGTTCTCTAAAAGATATCGCTTACAAGGTTTTAAGTACCAAAGAAGCCATGCAAAAAGAATCGCAAAAAGAGCCCAGCATCGAAGAAATCGCTGCTGAGCTGAGTATCAACAAAGAAGATATTATTTACGCTCTGGATGCTCTCCAGAGTCCCATGAGTTTGAATGAACCTGTTTACACAGACGGCGGAGACACTTTATATGTCCTGGATCAAATCAGTGACAAGAAAAACAAAGAAGAACACTGGGTTGAAAATATCTGTCTGTCACAGGCTATGAAAAAACTAAATCCCCGCGAACACGAAATCATTTCTTTGCGTTTTTTCGAAGGAAAAACACAAATGGAAATCGCCGGTGCGATTGGAATCTCGCAGGCTCAGGTTTCCAGATTGGAAAAAAATGCACTAAAGGTAATGAAAGCCTTTCTCGCAGGCTAAAATATATCGTACAGATTTAATACTCTATATTCATCAGACAAAGTCCCTGTGCCGGTGCGGTATCACTGCCGATGGTTCTGTCTTTTGCCAACAGAATCTCCTGCACTCTCGCAGGCGGAATCGTTCCCAGTCCTACATCTACCAAAGTTCCGGTTAAGATACGAACCATATTTCTCAAAAAGCCGCTTCCTCTAAAGGAAAGCTTGACATAGTCTCCCTTTCTGACAATATCAATGCTATAGATTTCTCTGACAGTCGATTTCTTTTTTTGCGGATTTTTGCAAAAGCTCATATAATCATGCTTTCCGATTAAATACTGCGCTGCTTCCTTCATCGCATCAATATTTAATCGGCCGGAAAGCGTCCATACATATTTACGATCAAAAACAGGCTTGGTCACACCATCAAAACAGGTATAACAATATGTCTTTGCTACTACATTGTATCTTGCGTGAAATCTGTCAGAAGCCACTCTTACATCCAGAATCGCAATGTCATCCGGCAAATACTGATTCATATAATTCATAAGTTCTTCCGGTCCCATTTCGATATCCAAAACCACATTGGCTACCATCTGTCTGGCATGCACCCCCGCATCCGTTCTGCCGGCTCCGATAATCAGCACAGGCTCTGGCGATAAATGGTTTAATACATCCTCTAATTTGCCCTGTATCGTCACCTTATTCGGTTGATGTTCCCAGCCATAATATCTACTTCCGTCATATGCAATAACAAGTTTAAAATTCTGTTTCATTTCTATCCTTTTTTCTTTCTTTTTTGAAAAATGTAACTGCTTAATTTGCCAAGAATTTGGGTTGCAAATAAGACTCATTTTTTCTATACTTATATCTGTAGCTTCGTTTTTCATTTTATCATATGATGTCAAACGCAGCCATGCATACTTTATCAAAAGAAAGAGGTAACACGATGACACGTAAAGATGTTCTGGAATTAAAGAGACGCATCAAAAAGGAAGATTGCTCCATTCGCAGAATGGCCGGTTGCTATGTAAATGCACAAAAGGAAAAGGTCGTAACCTTAAATGAAATCTTTGAAAATCTCCCTGATGATGAGTTTTTTAAATATTTGGAAATTGCTAAAAAATCTCTCTCCGGTGGACTGGGAAACAATCTTTTGGAGCTCAGTTTTCAAAAAGAGCCTGACAAGGATTACTCCAATCCGGAGCAGGAAATTTCAAAAAATCAGTTTTTCCTGGGATTAGTCGATTCCGAGCTCAAGCAGGAGGACTTACTGGACCGCTTTTATGATTTTATTATCGAAAGCTATGATTACGCCGGAAACTATCTGATTTTACTTTATCATGATATTTATGATGTTATGGTAAAAACAGAGGACGGACGCAAAATCGATGAATCCGAAGAAGTATACAGCTATATGATTTGTGCACTCTGCCCTGTTACTCTCTCAAAACCGGGACTGGGCTATTTAGAGGATGAAAAACGAATCGGTGTCCGAATGCGCGACTGGATTGTCGGAATGCCTGAAAACGGATTTTTATTCCCTGCATTTACAGACCGCAGCAGCGACATCCACTCTCTTTTATTCTATACCAAGAATCCGAAAGAACCGCATCTTAACTTTATGGAGGACGGTCTCGGATGTGAAAAACGCCGTACCGGTACTCAGCAGAAAAAAGCGTTTGAAAATGTGATTAAAAAAGCGATCGCCGGAAGTGATTTAGAGGGTGACGAGGTCTTTTTATCCATTCAGGAAACTCTCAATGATATCGCTCTGAGAGAAGAAGAAACCAAGGGTAAGGACGCTCCTTCGCCGCTTATGACTCAGGAGACCATTCAGGAGATTATTCAGGAATGTGAAATTGACGAATACATCGCACCAAAGATTCAGGCAGCTTTCGAAGAAGAATTTACAGATGCCATTCCTAGTCTGGAAGCGGTACTCGATACCAAGCTTTTAGCCAAAAATGAGCAGAAGAAAAAAGAAAAGGAATGGGCCGAGGAACGTGCCAGCCTGAACGAAGAAAAGAAACAGTTATCAGAAGAAAAAGCCGTTCTCGAAGAAGAAATCAAACAGGTAACCGAAAAGCAGGATTTATGCGATGTCTTCCTGCGTCTCAAACCGGAAAGAGCAAATAAAATAACGTCCCGCATCATCGACGGTCAAAAATGCTTATTGATACCTGTCGAAGATGGAGACGATATTGATATTAACGGTATTAAAATGGATCCTACATTGTAACAGCCAGCATTTTTTCCAGCTGTGATAAAAACATAGATTCTAATTTTTGAGGGTAATCACTTCCAATGCGGGTGATGCCCTCATTTGGTATAAAGCCGCCGGCCATTGTCTTGTGACCGCCACCGCCGCCGTAATCCTTTAACACTTCATAAATCAGCTTGCCGGCATCTAATTGATCTATTTCACTTCGCACGGAGAATTTCAGTCCGTCCTCTCTCACCGAATATACCACCGAAACTTCTACCACATCGAGTGATAAAATAAAATCTGAAATAGTTGCTATGATAGCATCCGGGCAGTCATAGTTAAGTACAGCAAATCCGCATCTGTCAAAAATGCGAATATTATCAATCGCAGTTGCATAGGCCTTTAAGTCCTGTACCTCCATCACATTGCTGTACAGCTGAACAATTTTGCTGCGATCAGATCTTGGAAACAAAAATGCAAACATATCAGAATCCAGTTCTGTGCCGCCTCGAATAAAATCTGAGGTATCCATCTTGATTCCGTATACCAGCGCCGTAGCCACATTCTTGCTCGGCTTTATTTTCAATTCCTTAAAATAAGAAGCGACAATAGAGGAACAGGCTCCGACTATTTGCACGTCCTTATAATGATATTCGCACGGAATAAAAGTCGGATGATGGTCAATACACGCCACCTCATCTCCGATCAAATCCGTAAAATTGGAATTGTGCTTTTGTCCGTCCACTGTGATAATATAATCACTTTCGGTCATATCGGAAATATCTGCAGCCTGAATAATCTCTATTCCAAACATAGATACCATTCGTTTTGTGGAAACCTTCTCAATGGTTCCGTCATAACAAATAGTCGCTTTTATATCAAATTTTTTAAAAAGCTCCTGCAGTGCGTAGGCAGAAGCAATTGCATCCGGATCCGGATAATTATGTGTCTGTAAAAATACTCTGTGTCCCTGGCAAAGCTCAATCAGCTCCATTGGATTTGGCATACTTGATACCTGCTTTCTGTCGTTTAATCTGTTAATATTTATCGGATTTGCTCAAAATCCTTTTGATATAGTATACTATATAATACGTAAAATGAAAATAAGTCAAAAAAAGGTGAATTATGAAAAAATATACAGTCTTTTCAACATGTTTCAATATCATTTTCCTATTTCTGGTAGTTGCCTTAATCATCAAAGGGAACTATATCGGCATGATAAAAAACAGTCTGCAAAAAGAAAACGGCGAATACGACTATACAAAAAATGCATCCTATATCCAGAGAACAACTCAGTTTGATATACTGCCTGCAGATTCCTGTGATGTACTCTTTTTAGGTGATTCCATCACTGCCCGTTTTGAATGGCAGGCATATTTTCCGCAGTTAAAAGTATATAATCGCGGCATTGATTCCGATGTCGTAGAAGGCGTATACAATCGCCTGGATCAGGTGATAAAAGTTCATCCAAAAAAGATATTTATCATGGCCGGAATCAACGATATTCAAAACAAAATTCCGGATACCAATACTTTGAAATATTATGATGAAATGATCCAAACATTAAAGGCAGAGCTTCCGGATACCGAAATCGTAATTCAGAGTATTCTGCCGGTTAATAAGAAAACCGGTATTGATAATTCAGAAGTTGCCGGATTAAACGAAAAAATAAGCGAACTTGCAAAAGCAAATTCGCTTACCTATATTGATTTATACTCTCTCATGATTGATTCAGAGAATGATTTTACTTACACTGTAGACGGCGTGCATCCAACCGGTGACGGTTATCAGATTTGGATGGATGCCATCGGAAAATACGTAACTGATTAATAAAAAAATAACCGGACTACAATTTGGCTTCAGCCGCTTCTATACTCTGATATCCGTACAGGTGCGCGGTATTTTCCATGGTCAGAAAAGCCAGGTTCTTTCCACTTTGTGCCAGCTGCGCTATAAATCTGCCGTACAGCATCAGCATCTCATCGGAATAGGTACCGAGCTCGCCTCTTAAATAGGTTTCATAGGAGGTGGTAAACGGAGTATCCTCGCTGGTATGAATCACTCTGGACATTCTGCTCATCTTTGGATATTGTTTCGCAAACTCTTCCATCCAGCCAATCTGAATCTCAATGATTCCCTCCATGATTTGACGCTTTTCTTCTGAAATCGAAGGCAGGCTGTCTTTTAACTCCTCGTATCTGTCTCTGGCAGTACTTTCCATCATTCTGGCATACTTTTCAGTAATCGGATTCCAGCCCTTATCCATACTCATTTTAAAGTCATAGATATACTGGCCCAGCATTTCCTCATTCCAGGTCATGTACTGACTTTTACGCATGATACTGAAGGTTTCAAAATCATCCTGACAGCTCGCCCTGCCGCCTTCATTTTGTACCTGGTCAAAGGCCTTCCATTCCATATGCACAATTGCATCTACCATATCCTCTTTCTTGATATTTTCCTCTGTATTCATATCTTCCTCGATATTATCCCCTTCCGGATTTTGGATAACTGATTTATCCTGCTTTGGATAGGCAATATCATTTGCATAATTTGCCATATATAAGTCTTCAGCATTCTGATCCACTAAACCATTCTGCTTTAGCATAATTAACAAAATACCGGCAATCTTTTCCATCTTTGCCTCATTTTGTTTTTGTTCCGTCTCATCAGATCCGATTTCATGCAAAACATCGGTAATCAAATCCTCTATCATAAAGGTCTGATCCATCTTTTCAATACCTTTTAACAGCCATTTGGTATGAGGAGCATACTGTTTATGAAGCAAATATACCAGCTTCATGGCGTTTTCACAGGCCTTTACCAGCAGAAGGTTTGCACTGGCACTATCCTGTCTTTTCATCATTCTCGAATAGTTATATTGCCCATTCTGACTAAACAGGCTAAGCTCCTGTGCAATAAACAGTCTCCATACCTTATCCGGGTAATAAGCAAGCAGCTGTTCTCTGAGTTTATGCATCTCACCCTTGGGGTCTGCAAAAATCTCACCGCTTACTGCTGCTAACAGACTTTCCTGCGGCGTCCCCATCCATTCCATCGCATCCTTTGGTACACTGTCTCTTCCAATGATACGAAGCAGATAATCCTCATATACACATACTCCGACTCTGCTCTTTCCATATGGAGTATTTACTCTATGATATCCCATAAAGCTTTGAGGAAGTTTATCATATTCCTCCTGCAGTCTTTGTCCTATTTTTTGCTCTGTTTCTCTGTCTATCCACATAGCAAAACCGGGACCAAAATCATGATCGGTGCTGATATCATCATCAAAGCCGAGACAGTCTGATCCTTCACCCATGAGACCAACTGCAATCCGGTCCTGATAATCTGCAAACTTTTCGGCAATCATTGACTTTCCATAGGCTTCATAGTAAGCCTGCGCTAACTCAAGCCCTGTCATGTTTTTTTCAGGGCCAGCCTCCTGCTCCAAGTTTCTCTGTTCGAAATTTTCCTGCTCGCTATTTCTCAATCTGTTCATATCTGACTTTTTTGAAAGGAGCTGCATCGTCTTTTCCCTTTTACCGGCCACTCTGTCATAAGCCGGTGTTTTTCCGACAGAGGCTTCTATCATAGATAATGCGAGTGTATAATATTCCACTGCTTCTTCATAATCTCCCAGCAAAATCAGGGCATCTGCATAGGCGCTGCAGGCTGCCGCCATATGCACATCCATGGCTTCCAGTTCTCTAAACGCATCAATCGCAATCTGCGCCTCATTTAATGCCTCTTTGGCCAATGCTTTTCCCTTGTCATAACCCAGTTCTGACGGATCAATATGCATTGCCAGTTCTTCCTTGTGAGCCTCCTCTGCCAGTTTACAATAGGTCGCTGCAATGTTGGCATGCGTGACAGCCACATCAAACTCTTTGCCTTCTATCTGCTCTATTATGACCAATGCCTTTTGCTGGCATTCCATGGCGCGTTCATAATCTTCCATTTCCTGAAACAGCAAACTCATGTTGTTGTAAAGACCGGCATAATAATAATCTCCCGGCTCTAACAATCTGTCATAAACCGGAAATACCTCCATATAAAACTGATAAGCCTCATCCAGTTTTCCTGCTGCTCTGCAGGCGTTTGCAATATTTTGAAGCGTAGTCGCATAGGCCACGCTGTTTGTCATATTCAGTCTTTGCATCAGCTGCAATACCTGACTGCTGTAAGCCATTGACTTATCTGCCTGCCCGGTTTCTCTGCAAAAACCAATCATTTCATTCAACAGCATAATCAAGCTGTTGTAATCGCCTTCTTCACTCGCCTCTTTTAGACACTGAATCAGATAATCCTCGGCCAGTGGAGCCTGACCGGATTCAAAAAGATAATCCAGATGCTGATAAACGTTTTGTATATTCATATTGTGCTCCCTATACATTAAAAACTTTAATTATAGTTTATCACAAATCATCTCTTTTTTTAGCCTTTTCATAATCTTTTTTTCCAGTCTGGATATGTAGGACTGAGAAATTCCCAGATAATCTGCCACTTCCTTTTGCGTCATGGTATTTTCCATATCACCGCCAATACCAAACCGAAGTCTTATTATCAGTTTTTCTCTGTCGGAAAGCTTTGCAATCGCCCTTGTCAGCATTTTCTGCTCTGCTTCATTTTCCAGATTTTTATAAATAATATCCTCATCCGTTCCTAAAATATCGGAAAGCAGCAACTCATTTCCGTCCCAATCAATGTTTAACGGTTCATCTATGGAAACCTCATATCGCAGCTTGTTGTTGCGCCTTAAATACATCAGAATTTCATTTTCGATACATCTGCTGGCATAGGTCGCCAGCTTTATCTTTTTGACCGGATTATAGGTATTGATGGATTTAATCAATCCGATGGTTCCGATGGAAATCAAATCCTCCACTCCCACCTTGGTATTATCAAATTTCTTGGCTATGTATACAACCAGCCTTAAATTATGTTCTATAAGGACTGCCTTGGCCTGCTCATCCTCATCGGTATTTAACTTCATCACCCATTCATTTTCCTGATTAACCGGTAATGGCTCCGGAAGCACATCACTGCCACCAATATAGTGTACTTCCCCCTGCTTTACAGGCCAAAAGCCCATTCTCCTTTGCATAAGACGAAACTGAATCCTTCCCGGTATTGCCACCTTTAATATCATGTTTACCTCCTATTTACCTGATATTCTTTATCTATTACATGCTTGAATGAAGTAGTATATGATAGCTTCCGTCCGGACTTAATCTATCCTCTACCACTGCCATCATGACATCTCGATGCTTGATATCCATTTGATCCTTCAGACATAAAAAATCCAATCGATACGCAAATAAAATCCCCTTTGATCTGCCCACTGACTGATAAGGTATTACAAAGCTTTTTTCTGTCTGCAGCTTTATATTTGCCTCTTCCAAAAGCTCCTTTTCCGCCAAAACTACCGGTGTATGTGTAATCGGTTCATACAGCTTATTTCCGCTGTCATAAAGCGCCGTAGCAGTAAACTGTTTTCCGCTTATTTGAATCAGTACCTCACATTCATAGGAGACTTTGTTTTTATATTCCATAAAAAGTGATATCGCTTTTGACAAAAACAGATAGCCAAAAACAGCTCCGCCGACAAGCAGCCAACTTCTATGAAAAATATGACTCATTAAGAGCGGACCAAAAAGTCGTTTTAGATAAGACTGTACTCCAAATGCCAGAAAAGATAAAAAATACATCATTACCACGTTCCAAAGAATGTATATTTTCTTAAGTCCCGGGAAACATATTCTTAACATTCCGATACACAAAACTACGTTTAACAGCTGCAACATCCATCCGGATAACAAACCATTTATTTCCAGCCAAAGTCCGAATACATCTCCGATACTGCCAAGAAGTGCTGCCGTAAAAATACGAAAAGCGGAGGTTTGTAAACGGTTGATTTTACGAAGAAGCAGCAAAATCAAACCATCCGTCAGTATTCCTCTCATCACATACAAATCCGCATATAGTATCATTTCATCACCTGTAAAATAAGCATACAAAAAACGCCGTGATTTTTTTGTCAAAATCACGACGTTTAAATTACAAATTCATCGACAATACTATTGTCTTATTCAATTGTTCCTATTTTCTCTGAAGGAAATCAGGAATCTGAAGTGAGCCTGCATCTACTCTAGGCTTTGGAGCCGGTGCTTCCGGTCTGCTGGCAGGTTTATTTAAATTTGAAGTTACTGCACTAACAGGAATAGAAGCTGTACCCATCATAGAATTGTTGCCACCAATAATAGAAGGTGAAACAGGTTTTGGTGTAGGAGCTACCGGCTTTTTAACAGGTGTTGTCTGTACAAATGGGCTGGTTGCTCTTCCCAGCATAGATGTCTGTTTGCCAGGTGCAGGATTGTTTTCATCAATACCTGTTGCAATGACTGTGATAGTACATACATCATGCATGGTTTCATCATATTTAGCACCGAAGATAACATTGATATCTTCTCCTACTAAATCCTGAACATATACAGCAGCTTCATCTGCTTCGATTAATGAAATATCACCGGTAATATTCAGAATAATATCTGTAGCTCCGGAAATAGTTGTCTCTAAAAGTGGAGAAGAAACAGCTGCCTTAACAGCTTCCATAGCCTTCTCATCTCCGCTACCAACACCAATACCGATATGTGCAATACCCTTGTCTCGCATTACAGTCTGAACGTCTGCAAAGTCAAGGTTGATATCAGCAGGAGTATTGATAAGGTCTGTAATACCCTGTACAGACTGCTGAAGAACTTCATCAGCTTTCTTTAAAGCTTCAGGGAAGCTTGTACGTCTGTCAACGATCTGTAATAACTTATCGTTTGGAATAACGATTAATGTATCAACATTTTCTTTTAATCTTTCTAAACCGTACATAGCGTTGTTCATACGCTGCTTTGCTTCAAAACGGAAAGGCTTTGTAACAACACCTACAGTTAAGATTCCCATATCCTTTGCAACCTTTGCTACAACAGGAGCAGCTCCGGTTCCGGTTCCGCCACCCATACCACAGGTTACAAATACCATATCAGCACCTTTGATAGCGCTGGTAATATCTTCAATACTTTCCTCAGCAGCCTTTTCACCAACTTCAGGCTTTGCTCCGGCGCCAAGTCCCTTGGTTAACTTTTCACCGATCTGAAGCTGCTTTGGAGCTTTACAAAAGTTAAGAGCCTGGATATCTGTATTGACACCAATAAACTCTACACCAACAATTTGTTCATCTATCATTCTATTGACTGCATTGTTTCCTGCTCCACCTACACCTACTACGATAATGTTTGCGGCAAGTTCTGCGTCATTTGGTTTAATTTCTAACAAAACTAATCCTCCTTTACATTCCCTAAAATTCCATTAATTTTATCATATAATCTTTTGCACATTTTCGCAACAATTTTTTTGCATATCAAACTGATTTTATGCCTATTTTATGCCATTTATATTAATCTAACTGAAAATTAACCCTTTGCGTGTTTTCATCATAGTTTTCCAGATGAAGTGTTCCTGCTTTATCTATGATTTCCGGCAAAATAAGTGACAGCTGTTCTACCTTGATGTCAATATTTTCTTCTGTTCCGAGCAGCACCTTCGCCTTGTCAAAAACCAGCGTAATTTCACCGGTTTTACTGAAAAACAGCTTGTCTGCCTTTAATTCATATTTTCCTAAAAGCTGTGAAACCTTTAAGATATCACCAAAAATGGCTTTATCATCTACCGGAAGTGCTTCATGCATAATCACATGGTCAAAGCTAAGACCACGAATCTGAGGCACACCTTCTGTTAAAGCATCCGATATTTCAACTACGATTCCCTCACGGTCAAAATACACATATTTATCCAGATAACTGATGCATCCGGCCAATTTCTTTTCATATACGTGAACAGCAATTTCATGCTTTGAAAGGATTTCCACGTCCATAGATTCTACAAACGGCACATCCTTGATCTGCTTTTTGCGATATTGTAAAGAAAGCAACACTGAATTATGTATCCTGCCCTCTCCCAAAATCATAGCTTCTATTTCTTCCTGGCTGTAATGCTCATTTCCGTCTACCAAGACATTGGTTACATTGTACTGAGTAAAGAAAAAATAGAGTCCGCCGCCAACAATCAAAACAATTACAATCGCCATAATCGCCATAATGACTTTACGATTCCATGTTTTTTCCATTTTAACCTACATCCTTAAGATGAATTTGACTTGATACATTAAGTACAATACCGATTTCTGCCAGGAGGAAACAAATGGATGTACCTCCGTAACTGATAAACGGTAAAGGAATACCGGTATTCGGAATGGTATCCGTAACAACGGCAATATTTAATACAACCTGAAGTGCAATATGAGCAAATACGCCTACTACCAGCATACCGCCAAAATAATCAGGTGCATTGTTTGCGATAATTAAAAATCTCCAAAGTAAAATAGCAAACAGGATAATCAGGCAAATCGCACCAAAAAGTCCCATTTCCTCACATACGATACAAAATACCATATCATTTTGTGCTTCCGGAAGGAAACCAAGCTTTTGCATACTCTGACCCAGGCCCTTGCCCCAGAATCCGCCGGAACCGATTGCATAAAGCGCCTGTGTTGTCTGGAATCCCATATCTTCCTTGCTCATCCAGGCACGAATTCTGTCACCTCGGAAACCAAAAGATCCCTCAATTTTCATAACCAGCAAAAGTCCCATGCCGACGATAGCTCCCAGCGCTCCTACCAATGCAAAATATCGCTTGTATTCTTTGTCTGCCACGAAAATCATAATACAGGCAATACCTGCAATGGTAATCGCAGAACTCATATTGTTGGTAATCTTTCCGATCATCAGCGCCGGAACTGCCACAAAGGCCAAAACGATTGCCAGATTTTTGAGATTTCGAATCGCCAAACCGACGAGCTCCAAAAAGGCTGCCATAAAGATAATAACCGTTACCTTTACCGCTTCTGAAGGTTGGAAGGACAATGGGCCCAATCGAATCCATCTTCTCGCACCGTTTACCGGGTCAAATAATAATACAAACGGAATAATCGCAATACCTGCCAGGTAAATAAAAAGTGCATATTTTCGAAGCACATGATAATCAAAAAATCGGAAAAAGGTCATTCCGACCAAACCAATCGAAGTCGCAAATGCCTGTCTTTTCAGGAAAAAGGCAGGATCCTGACTTACCATATTTCCTTCATATGAACTGGAAGAAAATAAAATAATAAGGCCAAAGAAAAGTAAAAACAAAACAACCAGCAGCAATGTACGATCAAAGTACCGATCCAGTTTTTGCTTTCTTCTTCTATTCTGTTGTCTTTGTCTTTGAGCTGCACTAGCCAAGATAAACTCTCCTTTCCTGAGCCGGTACTAACTTAAACTGTGAACCATTTCCTTGAACATCTGTCCTCTGACTTCATAATTCGGGAACATACCCCAGCTGGCACAAGCCGGTGACAAAAGAACTGCTTCTCCGTCTTTTGCATGGGATGCACAGTAATCTACTGCTTCCTGAAGGCTTTCTGCAAATACATAATCATGAAAACCATGTTTCTTTGCACATTCTGCAATTTTTTCTCTGGTCTGTCCGATTAATACCAAGCCCTTTACCTTGGTTCCAAAGCTTTCAATCCATTCATCATATTCGCTATGCTTATCATAACCGCCGCCAATCAAATATACCGGCTTCACCATTGCGAGCACAGCCTTGATTGCTGCATCCGGATTGGTTCCCTTTGAATCATTATAATAATCAACACCATTTTTAGTAGCAACATACTCAATACGGTGTTCTACTGCTCTAAAGTCTTTTACTACCTGTAAAATCACATCCATCGGTACACCAAATGCGCTGGTCATTGCAATCGCTGCCATGACATTTTCTACATTGTGCATACCTAAAAGTTTCATCTCATGAATACCTAAAAGACGCTGGCTTACTCCGTCCTTTGCACAGAAAATCGCTTCGTCTTTATAATAATATCCATTTTCGAGTTCATGAGCACTGGCAAAAAGAATTGGCGTCGCACTGGTGCGATTCGCAAAATCTTTTGTATATTCATCCTCATAATTTAAAACACAAAACTCTTCTTTTGTCTGGTTCTTGGCAATGGATTCTTTTGCTAAAACATAATTTTCCATTGTATGATGACGATCCAAATGATCCGGTGTGATGTTCAAAATTGCACTTACCTTTGGCTTAAAGGTGTGGATCGTTTCTAACTGGAATGATGAAATCTCTGCCACAGTGACAGAGTTTTCAGTTGACTTCTCTACTTCCAGGGTGTATGGATTACCGATATTACCAACTACAAATACAGTATCATAGTAAGCTTTCATGATTTCACCAACTAATGTAGTCGTGGTGGTTTTTCCGTTGGTTCCGGTAATTGCAACCAGCTCTCCCTGATCCATACCGTATGCGAGAGCGATTTCTCCGAGAATCACCTTGCCTGCATCTCTTAATTCATTTACAAAAGGAAGGTCTGTCGGTACCCCCGGGCTTAATACAACATGTGTCAGGCTTTCCTTGATATCCTCAGGTAATACGCCGATTAAAATCTTGGATTCTTCAGGTTTAACCAGTCCGATAGCACCCAGCTTTTCTCTGACATCTTCTTCCTTTAATTTATCATTTCCGTCATATAAATAAGTATTTGCACCTGTATTTTCCAAAAGCTTCATTGCTGCAATACCGCTCTTTCCGCAGCCTACCACAAGTACATTTTTTCCATTCCATTCCATAGGTTTTCTCCTTATTTCGTTCCTGCTTAAATTAGATTCCTAAAAGTGCGATGAAACAAAGTACCGCAGTTACAATCGAAAAGATTGCAACAACCTTTGTTTCTCTCCATCCGCAAAGTTCAAAATGATGATGAATCGGAGCCATTTTAAAAATTCTCTTTCCGTGAGTCAATTTAAAATAAGAAACCTGCATCATAACTGAAACTACTTCTAACAGGTAGATAAAACCAACAATCACAATAAATAACGGCATCTGCATCATATAAGCGCAGCCTGCTACGAATCCGCCCAGTGCCAAAGAACCGGTATCTCCCATAAATACGCTGGCCGGATATCTGTTAAACAGTAAAAATCCGAGAAGCGCACCTACAACTGCAAAGGTAATCGGATGAATTCCGCTGCCAAGTCCCAATGCAACCACTGTAAAGAAAGTTGCTACGAGGCATGTAACGCTGGTTGCCAGTCCGTCAAGACCATCAGTGAAGTTGGTTCCGTTTACAGTACCAATGACTACAAAATAAATCAAAACAATATTTAGCGGGGTTCCGAAATCCAGATATTTACCGGCAAAAAACGGAATTCTCATGGCCAGATCAACATGAGCTACATTTACCAGATAATAGGCAAACACAGTCGTTACCACAATCTGAAGTGCCATCTTTTGCCATGCACGAAGTCCTAAAGAACGTTTCAAAACTACCTTGATATAATCGTCCAAAAATCCGATCAGACCAAACCCCAGGGTAAGGAATAAAACCGGAATAATCTGTGGACTTTGCTTGATATAAAACACACTGGTAATGGCTACGCCGGATAAAATAATGATTCCGCCCATAGTCGGTGTTCCGTTTTTCTTTAAATGTTCCTTTGGACCTTCATCTCGAATGGTCTGTCCCACCTTGAGTCTTCTCAGGAAAGGGATTAATAACGGTCCTAAAATTGCGCTAATTGCAAAAGAAATAATTGCAGGCAATACAACAGTATAATCAGTCATTTGTTTTCTCCTTTTTCTCTATCTCTAAATAAGGCAAAATATTTTCATATAGTTTTCGTTCTACCGGAGCTGCTATGATGCCCCCGTAATACAGGCCCTGCGGCACTCTGATCAGCACGAGGGTAATCAGCTTGGGGCTTTGAGCCGGTACAAATCCGACAAAGGAAGATATATATCTCCCGCTTCCTCTCGGAAGAGTTTGTGAAGTGGCTGTTTTGCCTCCGATCAAGTATCCTTCTACCTGTCCGTTTTTGCCACCACCGTATTCTACCACATTTTCCAGTATCATGCGAAGTTTTTTGCTGGTTTCCTGCGTTAAAATCTGTTTTGACACAGGATATTGATAATTTTTCACAGTTTGACCCTTTTTATCCACAAGTTTTACGCCAAAATGAGGAGTTATCCTCTTCCCGCCGTTAATTAGTGAACTGATGCTGGTAATCAACTGCATCGGAGTCACCTGAAAAGACTGACCAAAGGACATTGTCGCCAGCTCCACCAATCCTATATTTTCCTTTTTATGCATGATAGTTTTGGCTTCTCCGGGTAAATCTATCCCTGTTTTATCCAAAATTCCGAATTGCTGTAAATATTCATAGTATCTGTCACTTCCCAGTCTCAATCCGACATTTACAAATACCGGATTGCAGGAATTCATCGTCGCAGTCACAAAATCCTGTGTTCCGTGTCCGGTCGTTTTGTGACACCTGATTCTTCTGTCCTCAACCACACAAAATCCGGGACAATGAAAGGTATCATCAAGGGCAACAACGCCCTCCTCCAGGGCCGCTGCAGCCGTTATCACCTTAAATGTTGATCCCGGTTCATACGTATCGTGAATGCAGTTATTTCTCCACATTCGGTTTCTTTCATCTGCTTTATTTTCATATAAATCGTTCGAATGAAGTGATAAATACTCCTCCGTCAATGTATATGGTCTGTTTAAATCAAACTCCGGGACATCAGCCAGTGCCAGTATTTCTCCGTTTTGAGGATTCATACATATAATAGAGACGCCTTCGGCTTCTTTTGCTTTTAATACCTGTTTGGCCAGCATGGTGGCATAGGACTGAATATTTACATCCAGAGAAGTCAAAAGATGATAGCCTTCCTCTGACTCAATTCTGGTTTCCATTTGCCCTATCTCTCTGCCTCTGACATCAGTCGGTGTTAACAGACATCCGTCAGTCCCGCTTAAATCTGTATCATATTTTACTTCCAGGCCGATAATACCCTGATTATCCGCTCCTGTAAATCCAATCACCTTACTGGCCAGTTCACCATAAGGATAAAATCGTTTATAATCCGCATCTATTTTGACGCCGCTTAAATTTTTTTCTCTTAAGATATCTCCTGTTTCCTTTGGAACCTTCCCTTTTATCTTTTCTATAGAAGATACTTTCGTTACCTTTTTTCTGACCTCTTCTTCATCCATCTCTAAAAGGTCCGTCAGGGTTTGTATCACTACTTCTTCATCTTTTATTTGCGAATGTATCACAGAAACCGTATATACCGGACTGTTCGTAGCCAGTACCTTACCGTTTCGGTCCAAAATATCGCCTCTGGCAGCCTTTATGACTCTCTGCCTTTCATGAAGTGTTTTTGCTTTTTGCTGATAAAAGGATGACTGCATCACCATCAGATATCCCAGCCTTAGCATAAGCGCCAGCATACATAGCATGGTGACGAAAAACACAAAAACAAACTTTTTACGATTGCTTATCTGATATCTTTTCATAAAGACCCCGCAACAGATTCGTTATAGTAATCTATTACAGCAAGTCTAAAGTTATGCTAATTTACATTCCCGATTAAAAACCGGCTCCGGCGCTGAAATCATTTTCGTTCTGATATACATTTTCCACACCGTTTAATCCATCCAAATCTGACCCCGAATCATCATCGCTGCTCGGATCATATTCCGGATTGTAATTAATCTCACCGGTATTCGGATCCATTTCATAGGTGGTTTCCAAATCATTCGGAAGTCCGGTATCCGGATTCACTCCTTCCGGGTTGTCTCCTACGCCTTCTTCTCCCTCAGCACCTTCCGTATCACCTTCTTCTCCTTCGGCATTTTCGCCATCTTCTCCTTCTCCGTCTTCAGAAGATAACGCATTTTCGCTGTTTGATAAAAGGTTCATATTGGATAAAATTTCTCTTTCTTCCTCGGTGAGTTCTTCTGTTCTGTAAATATGAAGATAAGGAAGAATTTCTGTCATAATATTTTTTACAATTTCCTGTGAAAATGTTGAATGCGGCTGATCTGCTACGTTTGGCTCATCAACTACCGCATATACAACCACCTGCGGATCATCAACAGGTGCAAATCCCATAAAGGATACAACATACTGACCATTACCACGAGGCTGTTTCTCGGCTGTACCTGTTTTACCACCGATGACATAACCTGCCGGAACAGCTGTTTTACCTGTACCAAGTAAACAAACATTTGCCAGATACTGTCTCATCTGATCCGAGGTTGTAGCAGAAATAGTCTGCTTGAGCATTCTCGGTTCTACCTTCTTTACAGTAGTTCCGTCTGCATTCTTGATTTCTTTTACCAAATGCGGTTCATAATACTTACCGCCATTGATAATTGATGAAAAAGCGGATGCCATCTGAATCATAGTTACATTGTAACCCTGACCAAAGGATGAAATCGCCAGGTCAGATGCTACCATATTTTCCGGTTTAAATACGAGGGAAGCAGTTCTGGCTTCACCGGATAAATCGATATTTGTCTTTAATCCAATATTGAAGTTATAAAGATACTTCATCAGATTGTCCTTACCCATCTGCTCAGCAATCTGGATAAGAGCCATATTACAAGACTGTTCCAAAGCCTGTGAAACAGTTACCATTCCATGTCCTGAATGCTTATGACATTTAATTTTGTGCTTGCTGACTTCCATAACACCGCCGCAGAAGTAGGATTCATTCCCGGTAAGCTTACCGCAATCGAGCCCTGCTGCGATTGTCATAGATTTTGATACAGATCCCGGTTCATATGTATCCGAAATACAGAAATTTCTCCAGATCTTTTCCAGATGCTCATACATTGCAGTTTCATCCATAGCAGCAATTTCGTCTGCTGAATAGAAAGGAGTTAAATCTGTCGGATTGTTAAGGTCAAAGCTCGGATAATCTGCCATAGCCATAACCTCACCATTTTGAGGATTCATAACAATAACTGCTGTATTGCTCGAACCGTCATCTTCCGGTCTGTATTCTCCCTTGTGGAGGTCATTAAACTCTTTAATATACTTTTCTACTACACTCTGAATATTTACATCAATTGAGGTTACTAAGGTCTGACCATCCTTTGCCGGTCTGGTAGAACGTTCCAGATTGGAATCCTCATTTAAATATCCGTACTGTCTTCCGTTGGTTCCGTTCAGTGTATCATCATAGAACTTTTCCAGTCCGCAGTTACCATTGTTATCAGAACCGATAAATCCAATAACTGTAGAACCCAGGCTGTTATAAGGATACTGTCTTCTGTATTCCTCTTCAAACCAGATACCTGTAATATCCTTTTCTCGGTTCGGATCTTCTGCTTCCGCTACGCCTTCTTCCTGTGTTTTTTCTTTCTTTTTGAAGGCACCTGCGAGCTTGGTCACTACTTTATCCTTGAACGATTCCTGTTCTTTTTCTTCTTCTAAAGCTTCGTTTGCTTCTTTTTCTTCTTCCTTTTCCTTTTTATACTTTGCATTGGTTGCCTGTAAAAAAGGTTCTACTTCATCATAGGTCAAGGTTTTCTTTGCCACGAAATAACGGTTATCCGGATTTTCCTCGATGTGTTTGGTTACCTCAGCAGTATTCAATCCAAAATACTGTCCGAGAGCCCAGATACTATCCTCTTTGGCATGCTTGGCCTGGCTGTGAGTAATCGCATAGGCATCAATAACTAAATTGTATACCTTCTCACTGTAGGCCAGCTTTGTACCGCTGGCATCCAGGATTTCTCCTCGTTTATATGGCAGGGTTTTACTGTCATATGCCTGCTGAGAAAGGATTTGCTTTTTGTAGTTTTCTCCGTCCTTTTGAGTGATATATGAAAGTCTGGCGCCCAAACCTGCAAAAGCCAGCAGTACAAAAATAAAAAGTACCACCAGCTTTTTCTTCATTCGATATAAAAATTTTGTTCCGTCTTCTTTACTTCTTCTACGTCTTTTCCTTGCCATGATAAAACCTCATTTCCTATTGCTGCATGCTTAAGGCATGTCAATGTACTGATGTACATAATCGTTGGCAGCCTTTTCTACTGTCACGATCTGACCTTCCTGTGCATACTGCATTCCGAGATTTCCAATGGCATTTGCTTTAATCTCTTCCATATTTACGCTACTCATGATTCGGCTGTAGGTTTCATCATTTTCAAGCTTTAATGAATTCACCTGATTTTCAAGAGTAGAAATTTCTCTCGCCAAAACAGTATTTGCAGACTGCATATTAATATAAATGCAAAGCACTGCTGCTGCAACACACATAACAGATAAGTAAAAAGCAATAGTTCCAAGGCTCATATGACTTTCTTTCTGTCTGTTCTGTCTGGCCTGCTGGCTGACTCTGTCAAGTGGCTGTTTTTTGATTTCTTCTACCACATCATAGTCTAATCTGCGAACTGCATTTCCCTGTATATAATTTGATCTTCTTACGTTTCCGTTAACTGCTTTTCTGTTTCCGTATGAAGCACTTCTTGTCTGTCTTGTTGCCATTTTTCATTCCTCATTCATTACATTCTTTATTCTTTTATGAACGTTCAAAGATTCGAAGCTTTGCACTTTTCGATCTCGAATTGTTCATAAGTTCTTCCTCCGACGGAAGGATGGGCTTTCTGGTAATCACCCTACCCATAGATACCTTACCGCAGCTGCAAACCGGAAAGTTTGGAGGGCAGATACATGGATTTTCATTTTTTCTGAAATTGTTTTTGACGATTCGATCTTCTAATGAGTGGAAAGTTATGATACATAACCTGCCTCCCGGATTTAGTAGAGAAATCATCTCATCCAATGTGTTTTCTAATACTTCTAATTCTCTGTTTAATGCGATTCGAATTGCCTGATAAGTTCTCTTGGACGGATGTCCTGAGGTTTCTCGAATCTTTGCAGGAATCGCTGCTCTGATGATTTCATTCAGTTCATAAGTAGTTTCAATCGGCTTTTTTTCTCTTGCCATTACGATATGTTTGGCAATGTTTTGTGCAAATCTGTCTTCTCCGTAATTTTTTATCATTTGGAAAAGCTCGTTTTGTGAATATTCATTCACAATCGTTTTTGCGGTTAATGGTTGTCTGTCATCCATTCTCATATCAAGCGGTGCATCCACTTTGTATGAAAATCCTCTCTCCGGAGTATCCAGCTGATATGAAGAAACTCCCAAATCTAATAAAATACCATCTACCGACGGAACATTTAAATCTCTCAAAACCTGTCCCATTGCTTCATAATTGCTTCTTACAATGGTGGTTTTTCCTTCAAATGGAGCTAATCTTTCAGTTGCTGCCTTGATCGCGTCTGCATCCTGGTCAATTCCGATCAATCGCCCGCTTGTCAGTTTTGAAGCAATCACACTTGAATGACCTGCTCCGCCCAAGGTCCCATCTACGTAGGTCCCTTCCGGTTTTATTTCCAATCCTTCAATTACTTCATTCAGCAATACTGATATATGTCCAAATTCCATCTTGATTCCTTATAAAACAATGCCGGCTTCATTGAGCTGCTGAGCAATGTCTTCAATATTAATACTGTCATTTTGAAGCATCCAGTTTTCTTTGCTCCAAACTTCTATTTTGTTTCCGACACCGAGTAAAACTACATCTTTTACTACCTTAGCTGCTTCTCTGAGTACCGGTGGGATTAATACTCTTCCCTGCTTGTCCACTTCACAAATAGCAGCACCACCAATTAAATATCTGTGGAGTGCTCTGGCCTGTGCAGAAAGAATTGACTGAGTGGAGATCTTTTCCTGCACTTTTTCCCATTCGGCCATGTCGTATACCATCAGGCATCCTTCAAAGCCTCGTGTAATGACAAAGCTATCCCCAAGCTGTTCACGAAACTTGGCCGGAACAATCAATCGTCCCTTTGTATCAATTGTGTGATTGTATTCTCCCATGTACATAGCTTATCACCCGTTTTTGTGGTCCAAAATGTCCTTTTTCCTCCACTTTGTCACCACTTAGTTACCACTTTGCTCCACTTTTAATTAGATTTTAGCCTATTTCCGCCACTTTGACAACCCTTATCAGCGAATTTCTTTCATAAATTCTTCATAATTTCTTAATGAAATTACGCAAAAAAAGAGACCTTAGCAAATGCTAAAATCTCTTATCTTTTTTGTCCTTATTTCACTATTTTTTTCACAAAAAACAGTGCTATTTTTTGTTTTTCTTTTGATATCGAATCATCATACATATATACGTTATCACAGAGAATATAAATAAAAGCATTCCTAAAAGCTGTGATACTGCAATACCCGTATGTCCGATTTTAAGCTGATCGGTTCTGATTCCCTCAACAAAGAATCGAATGATACCATATCCGCCTAAATACATCAGGCAAATTTCACCCTGAAACTTTTTATATCCTCTGTACAAAAGAATAACCAGTAAAAGAATGAAGTTAAAAAAGCTTTCATAAAGAAAAGTCGGATGTACCTGAATGTAATTGGTACCTTCCACCATATGCTCTGCAATGTCAGCAGAAATATCAGATTTTCTGACCATCTCCACCGGAATTCTCATCGCAAACAGATTGTTGGTATATCCTCCAAACACTTCACGATTTACAAAGTTGCCCCAGCGGCCTATGCTCTGCCCGATCAAAAGTCCCATAACTCCGATGTCAGTCATTTCTAAAAACGAAAGTTTCTTGATCTTACAATAGATAAACAGGGATAAAAAACCACCGATTACTGCTCCGTAGATTGCGATGCCGCCCTGTCTGAAATTGATAATTTCAGATATATGTTCTTTATAATAATCCCAGCTAAAGATTACATAGTAGGTTCTGGCTCCCAAAAGAGAACACAAAATCGCAAATACAGAAAAGTCCCACCAGGTATCCTTGGGAAGCTTGAGCCTGTTTCCTTCATAATTTGCAAAGGTAAAACCCAGCAAAGTTCCCAGCGCTAAAATCACACCATAAAATGCAATCGTAAATCCGCCTACTGTAAATCCCTTTGGCACATAAGACAAATCAATCCCTAAATTTGGGAACGTTATTTCCATTTGATTTAACACTTTATTTCTTTTCCTCGTTTCTAAAATTATACATTGAAACGGAATAAGATTACGTCTCCGTCTTTTACCACGTATTCCTTACCTTCCATTCCGACCAGCCCTTTTTCTCTGGCTGCTGAAAGAGAACCTAAATCCAGTAAATCCTGATAGTTCACAACTTCTGCTTTGATAAATCCTCTTTCAAAGTCAGTATGAATCTTTCCTGCTGCCTGAGGAGCCTTGGTACCAACCTTGATTGTCCAAGCACGGCACTCATCCTCTCCTGCTGTCAGGAAGCTGATAAGTCCGAGAAGGCTGTAGCTGGCTGCTACCAATTTATCCAGACCGGAAGAAGATACTCCGAGGTCTTCTAAATATTCTTTCTTTTCTTCTTCATCCAGTTCTGCAAGTTCCTGTTCGATCTGAGCACAGATAGCAAATACTTCTGCGCCCTCTTCTGCTGCCATTTCACGAACCTTTGCTACATATGGATTACCTGCTGCATCGTCTGCGAGTTCATCCTCAGCTACATTTGCAGCATAAATGGTAGGTTTTGCTGTCAATAAATTATAAGAAGCAAACCATTCCTGAATTTCTTCATCTTCAGGGACCTCAAAGGTACGAGCCATCTGATTGTCTTCCAGATGAGCCTTGATGCTTTCAATCAGTTCTACTTCCTTTGCAAGCTTCTTATCCATACGAGCCTGTTTTGCGACCTTTGCATATCTTCTTTCCAAAATTTCAAGGTCAGAGAAAATCAATTCTAAGTTGATAGTTTCAATATCTCTGGCAGGATCAATCGAACCGTCAACATGAATGATATTTGTATCCTCAAAACATCTTACTACATGTACGATTGCATCTACTTCACGGATGTTTGCCAGGAACTGATTTCCTAAACCTTCACCTTTGGATGCACCTTTTACAAGTCCTGCGATATCTACAAATTCGATTACAGCAGGTGTTACCTTTTTGGTGTTGTAAAGTTCTCCTAATTTTACAATTCTGTCATCCGGTACAGATACAATACCAACGTTTGGATCGATGGTTGCAAACGGATAGTTTGCAGATAAAGCGCCTGCTTTTGTTAATGAATTAAATAATGTACTTTTTCCAACATTCGGTAAACCGACTATTCCGAGTTTCATACTATATTTCTCCTTACTGTGGGGACGTTGCTTTTGTCACACAACGTAAACCCAATTTATCCTATAACGTGTCAATCCTAACACAGAACAGCCAAAAACTCAATATCGCTTTTCTGCTATATCATACATACATTTCGTTATCTGCATTTATTTACAAAAAAGGCGAAAAACCTTTTCGATTTTTCGCCTTTCTTTATATACATTATTTTACATTAACATATACAGTTACTTTTTTCTTTCCGGCTTTTGCTGTAATCTTTGCACTTCCGGCTTTCTTAGCTGTGATCTTACCGTTCTTTGTTACGGTTGCAACCTTTTTGTTGCTGCTTGTAAAACTTACCTTATCGTTTGTTGTAAGTGGTGTTAACTTTGTTTTTAAAACAAAAGTTTTTGACTTCTGCAAGGTAATTGTCTGTTTCTTATTTACCTTTTTAACATTTGTCACCTTAAGCTTTTTAGCCTTTACCACTTTCTTTTTAACATTAACAGTAATATTGGTCTTTTTACCTTTTGCTGTTGTTACGGTAATAACTGCTTTACCGGTCTTTTTGGCTTTGATTTTACCGTTTTTGCTTACTGCAACAATCTTCTTGTCAGAAGATTTCCATGAAACGATCTTGTCACCTGCTGCAATCTCAATATCCTTTGCCAGAGCACTCGATGACTTTCCTTTCTGGATAGCGGTTGTTTTATCTGTAAACTTTGCAAAATAAACTGTATTATCCGCACTTGGCTGAGTAGATGGTGCTACGCTTGGCTGAGTAGACGGCTTCACACTTGGCTGAACGGATGGCTTCACGCTTGGCTGCTGCGATGGGTTCTCACTTGGCTGCTGTGACGGGTTCTCGCTTGGCTGCTGTGATGGGTTCTCGCTTGGCTGCTGTGATGGCTGTGGTTCCTCTGATGGTTTCGCTGCCTCATCCTCCAATGCCTTAAGTGTTGCTTCTGCTTCTACTAAAATACCGTAATCAACAGAATTGATTGCTTTTTTCTGTTCTGTTGTTAATGCTTTATATGCCTGTCTTGCATCATAAATTTTAGCTCTGCAGGCATCTGTTAACTCTACAGTACCGATTGCTTCAATCAAACTGATAACCTGATTTACTGCTGTCTTATCTTCACTGCTGCTGATAAGTGCTGCATAGGTTTCTTCTGCTTTTGTCAAAGTAGCAAGTACGCTGCTTCCCACTTCTGCTTTCTGTGCTTCTGATAATGCATCATATGCATTTCTGGCTGCATCAATTCTGGCCTTGCAGGTTCTGGATGCATCTACTGTGCCAATAGCCTGTATCAGTTTTGTTACCTTTTCTGCTTCACTTGGAACTTCCTGATTGCCTCCCTGGCTGTCCTCTGCTTCTTTCACAGCCTGTTTGTAGGCTTCTTTTGCATTTTCAAGTTTCGCTAAATCTTCTGCACTGATTTTAGCCTTCTGTGCTTCGCTTAATGCTTTGTATGCATCTTCAGCTGCATCAATCTTGGTCTTGCATGCATCTGAACTATCTACAGTTCCGATTGCATTGATATAACGAATTACAGCATTTACTGCTGCCTGGTTATCTGCTTCGATAATAGCATCGTATTTTTCTCTGGCTGTAGCCAATGCATCAACACTTGCTTTCTGAACAAAGCTGTCCTGATTATTTGCTTTTAATACTTTATAAGCTTCTTCTGCTGCGACAATTCGGTCTCTGCACTCCTGTGAACCGTCAACAGTTCCGATTGCCTCAATCAAGGCTGTTACAACAGAGGCTGCTGCTTTTCCTTCCGCTTCTTTCTTTGCAGCTTCTGCCAAAGCATCAGACTGCTGTTTTTTAGCAATCAGGTTATTCAGAGTTTCTTTCATCTGTGCACTTACTAACTCCTTCTGTGCATCTGTCAACTCTTCATAAGCCGCCTGAGCCATTACGATTTTCTGCTTGTCTTCATTTGTCAGATTATCTGCATCGATACCTTGTGTAATCTGAGTAATAAATGCACTGACTTCATCTGCTCTGGCCTGATTCTTTTCATCCTCAGTCTTTTGTGCATCACTGGCTGCTTTCAGTTCATTATATGTATTTTCTGCTGCAGCGAGTAAATCAGTCTTTTCTGCCGCGATTTTACTCTTCTGCTCATCAGTTAACTGATTAAATGCATATTTTGCTGTATCAATTTTAATCTTGCACTCAGGTGTATAAGCCACTTCACCGATTGCATCAATTTTTGCTACTACATCATCAATGATTGCCTGATTAGCCTGTGCTACTGCCTGTTTATAGCTTTCCTCAGCTGCATTGATTGCTGCGAGGCGATCTGTAGCCTGAGCTTTCTGCGCATCTGTCAGTTTACCATACTCTTCTTTTGCCTTATCAATTAATACTTTCTTTGCATCCCAGTCATCAATAAGTGCAATTGCTTCAATTAAATCATCAAGTGCCTTGAAGGCTGCCTGCTGCGCCTGCTGCTCTGCTGCTGCTTTTGCTGCTTCATAGTCCTTTTCAGCTTTTGTTAAAATACTGAGATCGCCAACCTTAAAGATTGCTTTCTGATCATCCGTTAATGCATCGTATGCATCTCTGGCTGCATCAATACGGTCCTTGCATCCTGCTGAATAGCTAACCTCTCCGATTGCCTTGATTTTTTCTACTACAGTATCAATAACAGCCTGATCATCCGCTGTTTTCTTTAAGTTATCATAGGTTTCTTCAGCCTCTGTTAAGATAGCTAAAGTAGCACTTGGAATCATCTGTTTCTGTTCTTCAGACAAAGCATCATATGCATCTCTGGCATTTGCAATGTCTGCCTTACTGTCAGGATAACTTACAGTACCAATTTGATTAATGGCTGCGATAACTTCCTGTACCATGACTGAAGTTGCATCAGGTGCTGCTAAAACAGCCTGTCCGAATACACCGGTATCCTGATAACCCTGACCACTGGCATCAAATAAATTGATTGTACCGATTCTTTCTCCGCCTTTAGCATCATTGATCTGAAGGTCAAATCCGATTACATCACCTACAACCGGTTCAATGTCTGTCCACTTCATTGCCAGCTCAACAACATATCCGCTTGCAGTCTGTTTTGTTTCAGATTTAATATTGCCTTCACACTTGGAGCCGTTTACAGAAAGCTCATTGTCATAACTGATTCTATACTGCTTATCATCCTCTTCATAGCTGCCGGATTTATGATTGTTTTCATCAATAAATACTTCAACTGAATCCTGATTGTATGGTTCACTTGCTGCCTTATCCAAGTTAGCATCTGCTACCTGCATATAAACATAAAGGTTATCTTCATCCCATAATGCTTTTGCACTCGCACTTGCTGCAGCATTCTGTGATTTTACTGAAAGTGGCATTTCTTCAACACCGCTCCAAGCTTCATCCATCACACCATCTACTACGATACTGCCCTTTTGGATCTTTACATAGCTAGGCTGCGCAGCGAGTTTTGCTACAACATAATATTCGCTGGCCTGTTCCTGCTTATTTGTAATATCTCCATATGATACAACATTACCTGCGTTGGTAACTCGTACATCATATGTCACTTCATCATTTACCTTTAATCCGCCGGCAGGAATCTTTACCAAAGCTTCATATCCACCGGTTACTTCTGTTGCTTCACTACGCTTTACTTCTACTGTTTTTTTCGTATTTCCGATCTGTGAAAATACTGTAATCTTATCTGTCTGATCTTTTGTAGTATCTGCTACAAAAACCTTTACATTAAAGCCCTGTTCATCCCACATCGGAACAAAAGAAGCCTTGCTGGCGCTCTTTGCAAATGAATATTCCTTGGCAAGTTTTGCCTCATCTGTCTGAACAGCTACTGTATTGATAGTCATATTGTTTTTGGATGCTTCAATAAGCGCCCAAAAAGCAGGTTTTGGCTGATAGTTACTATCAAATAAAAGCGGACACTGTGGTCTGCTGCCGTCTGCACCACCACCAACTGAAGCAGCTGAAGAAAGCCATGTGTGACCGTCATCAGTTCCCCAGAAAACAATGGCTGTTACATTACTTACACCGGCTCTGTTAAGCTCAATAATCTTGTTATAAAGCTCTGCATACTTATTAGCCAAACGCTCATATTCTGCCTGTACGTTGCTTCCGTTATATCCGGAACTTGACTGGAAGTCCAGCTCAGTAAGCTGAATTTCACTTACACGTTTTGAATATTCACGAATTGCATTTTCAATATTGGTAATACTGGTATAGCTTACACCGTAGTGAGCCTGCATACCCATACCATCGATTCTGGCTCCCGGTGTACTTTTAATCGCATCCAGCAAGTTACAGATACCCTGTCTCTTGCCCGGCTGATCATCGTTATAATCGTTATAGAATAATTTCGTATGCTTTGGTGCATATTTGTTGGCATATACAAAGGCCTGTTTGATAAAAGTATTATCACCAGGGAATACATTGTACCAGGCCTGGCTGGTTCTGACATTGTTTGTTCCGTCATCAATCGATTCGTTTACAACGTCCCAACCATAGAAAAGATTTTCATATTTTGTTCCTGTTCCGTAATGAGCGAAAACAGTCTTGATATACTGTTCTTCTCTCCAGAGCATTTCGTCTTTGCTGACATAACCCTGACTGGTATCATAATTCTTTCTGAAAAACCAATCCGGAGTCTGTGAATGCCATACCAATACATGACCTCTTAATTTAATATCAGTACCATGCTCTTCATTGTATTTCAGGAAATAATCTGCGATTGCATCACCCTGACTAAAATTCAAATTCAAAAATCCGGTTTGTGAATTATAATTTGGTCTTTGTCCTAATAATGCATCCGGTTTCATTTCATTTTCACAGGTAACCAGATTGTGATGCTTGGTAACGATCTCCATTCTGGCTGCATCATACAATGCAGATCCCGGAATACATACACCGGTTCTGGTGCCGATTCCCAGTCCTCCTGCAGAGTTCATATAATCCTGAAGACTTGGCATACCGCCGTCTCCTGCACCGCTACCGGAGTTTCCGTTGATACCAAGCTTTACTAAATTTAATGTAACGGAAAGTTCACCTTCTGACATATTCATCAGACAAACTGACTGAATATCTGTTCCTGCATTTTCCTTTGTCGCAGTCAAGGCACCGTATGCAACTGCAAATTCATCATCCTTGCTGTAGCTGTCTTTTGAAAGAAGCTTTGCACACAGGTTACTGCCTTCATTTTCTGATACCTCAAAGGTAACAGATTCTACTGAACTTCTGGAAAAATCGTGATCTGCCGGCACTAAAAAGTGAATCTGACTATACTGCTTGGCAAATGTAATCTTTACACTATTTCCATCTACTTCATAAGTGGCACCGGAAGTAATTCCGATTTCCAAATCTTTTGCATAATATGGGCGTTCATCTACAACGCTCGCATATGCGGTTACTTCATTTGGTAATTTCATTGCCCCCATGAAATTACCGGTCATAATCATTGCTAAACTCAGCAATACACAAAATGACCTTTTCAGAATTGCTCTCATAATTTCTAACCTCCCAAAAACAAAAAAATTAATTGCGCTTAATCATTTTATCATAGATTCATTCAGATTAAGATATGGAAAAAAGGCTTTATTTTCACGGTATTTCAAGGATTCTTCACGAAAACGATTGCTATTGCAACTTTGTGAAACTTTACTAGTTTTTTCAAAAAAAGACAATAAATACTAGCATTTTAGCCAAATTATGTTATAATATATCAGTAAAACTAAAAAGTATATAGTACTTGTTTTTACTAGATTTATACCAAGGAAGGGGATTCACAAATGAAAGAAAAACATTTACTTCGTACCGCACGCTTACTTTTTGTCGTGTACTCTATCACATCATTTTTTGGTTTAATCGGTTTGATTGCCCAGTTAGCAAATGCTGCTGATATGGCACCGATTCGAAGCATTATTCCGATTATCCTACTTATTTTGGCTTATGTATCCAGCCTGGTTATCTATCTGAAATTCAGCCCGGACAAAATAAAATACATACGCTATCTGGCTATGGCCTATTCCGTTGTTTATTTCTTTATGATTGTATTGGGAGATACCGGTGTTGCTTTTGCATATATGCTTCCGATTTTAATGCTCCTTATTTTTTCAATGGATTATAAAGCAATCAGAACAGCTGCCTATACTTTTATTGGTACAAACCTGATTCGAGTGATTGAAACCATAGTAATGGCCAAAGTCCTTGATGATGTTTTGGAAATGGTCATGGTAGAAACCATTATTACTATATTAGTAACCATCGTGGTATTCAAAGGCGTGAAGCTGTTAATTGATTTCTTCTCTTCTTCTCTCGCTGAAGTAACCGCTGTATCTGAACAAAACGAAGCAGCGGCCCAAAAGATTATCAGCGTGGCTCAAAGCGTTGAAGAACATACCCAGATTATGGATGCTGCTTTAGAGCTTATCCTGAACCAGACGGATACCGTAAACAAATCCATTAACAGTATCACCTGCGGCACCAGCGACACTGTAGATGCTATTCAGAATCAGACGATTCAGACACATGAAATCCAGACTGTCATTGACAGCGCTCAGGCAAGTACTCAGAATATTGTAGCTATTACAAATGAAACAGAAATTATTCTTGACGAAGGAACCAAAGCAATCAACGAATTGTTTGAACAGGTTGAAAAATCCAGAAATCAGAATCAGAAAATGGAAAAGGCTGCATTGGCTCTCAAGGATAATACAGAAGCCGTTCGTGGTATTACTACTATCATCCTGGGAATCTCAGCTCAGACCAACTTATTAGCACTGAATGCATCAATTGAAGCAGCCAGAGCCGGAGAAGCCGGACGAGGATTTGCAGTCGTAGCTGAGGAAATTCGAAACCTGGCTGAACAAACCAAGGTCGAAACAGAAAACATTACTTCACTTATTAATCAGCTCGCCGAAAATGCGCAGGAAGTTATTGATAAGGTAAGTGAAAATGCTACTTCTTCTAAAGCAGAAACCGAATGTGCTAGTTTTGCTTCTGAGAAATTTAATGAAATCACCAACAAGATTTCCGTTTTATCAAATGAAATTACAGATATCAGTGAAAAGGTTGAAGTAATTCACTCTTCTAACAATCAGATTGTTGACAATGTAAACAACATCTCTGCAACCAGTGAAGAAATCAGTGCAAGCACTCAGGAAGCTTATGCATACAGCCAGAAGAACCTCCAGATGCTTCAGGAATTTGCAAAGAGAATGACAGAACTGGTTAAAGCGACTGAGAACTTAAAGTAAAAGTAAAACGAAAATTTTACATATTCAAACAAGAAAAAAAGCCGGTGAGCACAATACCGGCTTTTTTTCATCGAACTAATTATATACAATTCTCCCCAGAATTGTCGCAGGCTTAGAATCTTTTCGGAAACAGCTTATTATAGACTGCTACTACTCTTCCGACAAAGAGCATAGCCAAAACCGTTCCTATTCCGACACCAACGATTCTATGTATCAAAAGCAGGGAGAGAACACATGTCAATGTGACACAACTAATATCCCATATATTTTTGGTGGTTCCAACCGGTTTGTGAATTAGCTCTGACAGAGTTCTCACGATTCCGTCTCCCGGATTGGGAACCAAACCGGCATTCAAGGACATTGCCGCTCCGATTCCGGTGAGAATAATGGCCAGTATCAAAACTACCAGCCTACCGAAGAAGCTCCCCAAAAACTCCTTCTCACTCAAATCGGTTAGCATAGGGATGAGTCCGGAAAAGAGATTCATAAATCTGGTAAAAATCAAACTAACCACGATCTGTAACGCGTCCAATACCAGATTCTTCTTATCCTTTCTGATGCCATGTACGGCCATTTCAAATAAAACAAAGAGTACATACCAGACAAAGGTTGCATTTCCAAAATTCAAATCAAAGATAACACTCACACTATATGCCACTGATATAATAGGTGATACACCTAAATTTGATTTGGTATTTAATACAATACCCAGTGCTAAGATTACCATTCCACTTAAGTAACAAAGCCATCTGTTTCTTAATTCGTTTTTGTTTTCTTTCATCGTTTCCTCACAAACGATGCATCCCTTCCCTGCTTTATGATATTATCTTAACTCACACAGGGTTTCGAATACACCGAATAAAGTGCAAATTATCGGGTTCTATTTCTCAATTTAATAAAAAAATAAACAAGAAAAAAGGAACAATTACACATACAATTGTCCCCTTATCTGCTTTTTCATTCTATAATCAATTTTCATACGCCTTGAAGGTTTCTTCAAAACTGCGAATCTTCTCTCTCATCTGTGATCCAAACACTTCAGATCCTGCTACAATACGATCTGCACCGGCATCGAGTACCACCTGAACATTACCTGTCTTCATACCGCCGTCTACCTGAATATGAACCGGCAAATTCTTTTCATCGATGATTTTCTTAAGTGTCTTGATTTTCTCTGTCATTGCAGGAATATAAGCCTGTCCGCCAAATCCCGGATTAACTGTCATAATCAGTACACCGTCAATTAAATCCCATACATAATCCAGCACATTAAGCGGTGTACCCGGGTTCAATACCACATATGCTTTCTTTCCGAGAGCATTGATCTGTTCCAGGGTTCTGTGAAGATGCTTGCAGGCTTCTGCGTGAACACCGATTCTGTCTGCTCCTGCCTTTGCGATTTCCTCTATATAACGTTCCGGATCCTGCACCATCAAATGCACATCAAATTCTAAATCTGTTTTTTTACGAAGGGTTGTAATAACCGGCATTCCAAAGGAAATACTCGGTACAAACATCCCATCCATCACATCTATATGTAAGGTCTTTACCCCTTCTTCTTTTAATACAGTAAGCTGGCTTTCCAAATTCCAGAAATCTGCAGCTAATAAAGATGGTAATAACTCTACTTTCATATCTTCCTCCAAGCGCTACTTCATGCGTTAATATCTTTTTTTCTTGTTTAACCTCTCCTGATATAACATCACATAGCTATCGTATCGTTTTTGTCCTATATTTCCCAGTGCCAGTTCTTCCTTTACCTTACAGTCAGGCTCATGCACATGCGAACAACCAACGAATCGACATTGTCCCTCATATTGATAGATTTCTGCAAACCCCTTTGCAATATCTTCCTTCTCGTATTCTTCCATCCCCAGGGATGTGAAACCCGGTGTGTCTAAAATGTAAGAATCCTTTCCGAGTGTAATAAGCTCACTATGTCTCGTAGTATGCTTACCTCTGCTGGTCTTCTCACTCAGGCCACCCGTTTCCATAATCGCATCTCCCTTGATTAAATTAATCAGAGAGGATTTGCCGACTCCGGATGGTCCTGCAACCGTAGAACATTTTCCGGTTAATACTTCTTTGATTTCTTCGATTCCCTTCTTTTCCTTTGTACTGGTAAAAAGAATCGGATATGGTGTTTTAGAATAAATATCTGTAACTTCCTTTTGAAGCAATCCGTCCTGATCCAAATCCGCCTTGTTAAAGCAGATGATACAAGGAATATCCAAAAGCTCCATTCTGGCTAAAAACACATCCAGCAAATGAAAATTCGGCTGTGGATTGGTCAAAGCAAATATTACCAGTGCCTGATCAATATTTGCCACATTGGGTCTGATCAACGTATTTTTACGTTTTTTAATCTCAATGATATTGCCGAGTTTTTTTTCTTCGTCTATTACATCGATTGCGACAAAATCACCGACCAATGGCTTGGTGCCTTCTTTACGAAAGCTTCCCTTTGCCTTACATTCGTAAACATCTGAGGTATTCGCTGCTTCTACATAATAAAAGCCCGCTATTCCCTTAATTATTTTTCCGTCTGTCTGCATGCATTATTCCTCAGTAAATGATACCTGAGCCGGTGAAGTAGTAACTTCTTCTTCTACTTCTTCCAGTTTTTCTTCTCCGGTTTCTGCATCGATTACAGACTGTGTTTTCTTTGCTTTATAAGAATAAGTAATCGTACCGTCTTTTACTGCAAATTTTGTTTCATTTACAGCTACAGGGAAAGAGGTGGCTGTAAAGCTTCTGGTATCTCCGTCACTTCCCTTGATTGTAATCACTACACTGCCGCCAACATATCCGCTTGGTGCATCAAGTGTTGTCACATATTTGTAAGTGTGTTTTTCAGGACCTGCTGAAAGAGTAATATTTACACTGGTTCCCTGCTCTACTTCTTCACCTACACTCATACTCTGAGATACTACGCATCCCTGAGTCACATTATCACTATAGGTTTCTGATACAGAACCGCATTTAAGTCCTTCTAAAGAAAGCTTATCCTTTGCTGCAGACTCTGTCATACCTCTTAAATCAGGAACCTTAACCTTGATAATTTCAGGGCCGCCGCTTACTTTGAGAGTAACCTTATCACCCGGTTTTAACTTGGTATCTGCTGCAGGATCCTGGCTCATAACCTCATCCTTGGCAACACTGTCTGAGTGTTCTGTTTCAATCGAAACCTCAAAACCCAAAGCCTTTAATTCGCTTTCTGCATCCTCAGCCTTTTTGCCTACAACATTACTAACCGCTACTGCATCGCTCCCGGTAGAAACGATCAAATCAATGGTAGAATATAAATCTACTGTTTCTCCTGCTTCCACGCTCTGGCTGATTACAGTTTCAGGATCATATTCATCTGATTCCTGTCTGGTCACCTTGGTACCCAGTCCGATTTCATTTAATGCCTTCTTGGCATCTTCGACATTCATGCCTACAACCTGAATCATCTCTGTGACTTCCGGTTCAATCGCACTTCCTACATCACTTAACGGTTCGTCATTTTTCTTGGATGAGTTATCCCATCCTCCCAGCATTTTGCTGGCAATGAAAAGTGCCAGTATACCAATGATAACTGCTGCCACAATAGCTAAAATCGTAGTAATTTTTTCCATTCTGGTATCATCGTCGTCATCGTATTCTTCTTCTTTTTTTAAGTTTCTTCTTTCTCTCCAGCTAAGAGGCTTTTCGTCCTCTTCTTCATCCTCTTCTTCCTCGACATCTTCCTCTTCATAGGTAGGAGTCTTTGGAATCTGAACTTCCGCTTCCTTTACCGGTTCCGGCATCGGAGTAGCCTTTGGCTGTTCCTCAGCCAGTCTCATTCCGCTTAAATTAAGCTCTCCTGTGCTGGCTTTGATTTCCTGAATATCAGCCTCTGAAATCACTCTGGTCTGTCCGCCTGTATCAGATGAAATAATAGTTACAAAGTCTTCATCCGGAGTAATAAGCGACTGCTTTAAGTCCGAAATTAACTGACTCATAGACTGATATCTGCGATCAGGGCTCTTCTGAGTACATTTAAAGATAATCTTTTCCACGCATACCGGGATTTCTGATACGAATTCTCTAGGTGAAGGCATTTCCTCCTGAATATGCTTAATTGCAATAGCAACGGTAGTTTCTCCGTCAAACGGAACACGACCGGTAAGCATTTCATACATGGTACAGCCTAATGAATAGATATCACTTCTTTCATCAGAGAAACCACCTCTGGCCTGCTCCGGTGAAGTATAGTGAACGGATCCCATTACATTGGAAGTAATGGTATTAGATGTTGCCGCCTTTGCAATACCAAAGTCAGCAATTTTAACCTTTCCTTCTTTGGAAATTAAAATATTCTGCGGTTTAATATCTCTATGAATAATATGGTTATTATGAGCCGCTTCAATACCCATAGAAACCTGGATAGCAATACTGATTGCTTCCTTCATAGAAAGTCTGGCTTTCTTTTCAATATAATTCTTAAGTGTGATACCTTCTACCAATTCCATAACGATGTAGAAAATACCGTTTTCTTCTCCTACGTCATATACATTCACAATATTTGGATGCATAAGTCCTGCAGCAGCCTGAGCTTCTACTCTGAATTTCGATACAAAGTTTGTATTTTCCGAAAATTCCTGCTTCAATACCTTTACTGCTACATATCTATTTAATTTATGGCATTTTGCCTTGTATACATCACTCATACCGCCGGTTCCGATTTTATCCAAAATCTCGTAGCGGTCTCCAATCATCATACCTATCATAATCATATAGTCACCTCTAAATTGTAACGTTTTTCTATTTCCGTCTGCCTACTGCATTTATTCTGCAAACGGTTTCACTAAAACAATACCAATATTGTCCTTTCCGCCATTTTCATTGGCCGCATCAATTAAGGCCTGAGCCGTATCGACTAAGGTTTTATCCTTGCGATTCTCATGGAGAATTCTGACAATCTCCTGATCCTCAACCATATTGGTAAGTCCGTCCGAGCACATCAAAATAGTGTCACCCTGTCTGAGTTCTATTGTGAAGAAGTCAACATCCACTTCTTCTTTGGCACCGATGGCTCTGGTAATAATATTTTTATCCGGATGGAGTCTGGCGTCTTCTCGTCTGATTCCACCTAATCTGACCATTTCCTCTACCAGGGAATGGTCTCTGGTAATTTGCTTGATTTCTGAGCCGTTAATTACATACAGTCTGGAATCACCGACATTCGCTACCTGCAAATACTTGCCGATTACCGTAGCGACAACAACAGTAGTTCCCATACCCATCAGGTTTGGATCCTCTGCTGCTCTTTGGCGAATTTCCTTGTTTGCTGTTTTAATGGCTTTTTTAATGATAATGGAAGGATTCTTTTCAAAAGAAGCTTTGATTTCCTTCTCAATTGTCTCAACTGTATATCTGGAAGCGTAATCGCCTGCCTTATGACCTCCCATTCCGTCGGCCACGATAAACAGATTTGGCATGTTACCGATAGGACTGCTGGAAGAAAATACATAATCTTGATTCAATTGTCGTTTTCTTCCGATATCAGTAACGGAATACGATTTCAACACGTTGAAACCTCCTTTTTTTGTTCGTTTAAGTGTCGTTTCCTAAGCTGTCCGCAGGCACCGTCAATATCCCTGCCCATTTCCCTTCTAATAGTAACATTTATTCTGTTTTTTTCAAGTTTATTTTTGAAGGCCTGCACATAGGAATCATCAGGAGCTACAAAATCCCGCTCTTTGATTGGATTCACCGGAATCAGGTTAACATGAGCATGCACTCTGGAGGCCAACGAGGTCAGAAGCTTTACATCCTCCATGGTATCGTTGATCCCTTTCACCATACTGTATTCAAAGGTCACTCTGCGTCCGGTCATCTCGAAATAATATTCAAAACTCTCCATCAGCTCCTCAATGGTATACTGAAAAGCAATCGGCATGAGTTTTTTACGTTTTTCATCCGTTGTCGCATGCAAACTTAATGCCAGTGTTATCTGAAGCTTTTCCTGTGCCAGCTCCCTGATTTTTGGTACCAGTCCGCAGGTCGAAACCGTAATATTTCTCTGACTGATATTCAGTCCGTTTTCATCTGTAAGCAGCGCCAGGAATTTCAGGAGATTATCATAATTATCCATAGGTTCTCCCGTTCCCATTACTACCACATTGGATACCCTCTCACCGGTAAGCAGTGTGATGGCATAAATCTGATCCAGCATTTCCGACGGTTTTAAATTTCTCGTCAGTCCGTCCAGGGTAGAGGCACAGAATTTACATCCCATGCGACATCCAACCTGCGATGAAATACAAACACTGTTACCATGCTTATATTTCATCCAGACACTTTCCACAACATTTCCGTCGTCTAAAACAAACAGGAATTTTTGTGTACCGTCTATTTTGGAAATCTGTCTTTGTTCCATTTGTAAGCTTGTATAATCACAGGCTTGCTTTAACTTTTCTTTTAATTCTTTTCCTACATTTGTCATGTCATCAAAGCTTCTGGCCAGCTTTTGATGCATCCACTCATAAATCTGCTTTGCTCTGAACTTTTTCTCGCCCAGTGAAAGCATGTAATCTTCCAATTCTTTTAGATTGAGAGATTTAATATCTGTCTTATCACTCATAACATATCCTGCTTTGGATTATCTTTTTTATTTACTGACGTCTGATAAATTTTGCCATATAAAAGCCGTCTGTATTATGTACGCCCGGAAGAAGCAGTTTTTCCTCAACAAAATCAAACGGATAATTTTGAGTAAACCATTCTCGGTTCTTTTCATTTTCTTCCTTGCTGACCGTACAGGTGCTGTACATTAAAGTACCGCCTTTTTTTACATAAGCATATACATTTCCTAAAATACGTTTCTGAAGCTGCGCAATTTCATCAATCGATTCTGAAGTGATTCGATATTTGATATCACTTTTTCTGCCGATAACCCCCAGCCCTGAACACGGAAGGTCTGCAATCAGGACATCCGCTGTTTCAAACATGGTATCATCCAAATGTGTTGCATCATATATTTTAGTTTCCAATAAATCCACATGACATCTTTTTTTATTTTCTTCTATAAGGCTAACCTTTTCATAGGATAAATCTCTCGCCTGAACATGGCCATTTCCCTTTAGCTTATCTGCTGCATGGATAGCCTTTCCTCCCGGCGCACTGCATACATCCAGTACATAATCTCCCGGTTTTATACCTGCCATTTCTACTACCTGCATAGAGCCGACATCCTGCATTACAAAAAGTCCCTCTGTAAATCCCGGAATATCCTTGATTTTATTCATTCCCTGAATTTCTATCGCATAAGGCAGATCCTCTCTTTTATTAACCATCAGTCCTGCCTGTCTCATTTTTTCCAGTAAAGCCTCGTTTTCTTCCTCCGAAAAGCATTCGCGAAGTCGGATGGTCACAGGTCTGACCGTAAGAAGCGCTTCTAACATTTCCTGAGTCTTTTCCTTGCCATAATCACCGATCCACATTTGCACAATCCATAACGGCATGGAATACTCAATGCTAAGATACAGCGCAAAATCCTCCTCCGGCTTTGGATACGTAATGGTATCCTTATTTCTGGCAACATTTCTGAGAATACCGTTTACAAAACCTCGCAGCGTAGCAAAGCCCCTCTTAGTAGCCAGCTTTACACTTTCATTTACCACTGCACTGTCCGGCAAAGAATCCATGAACAAAAGCTGATAGGTGCCCATACGAAGCACTGTTCTGATCAGTGGTTTCATCTTTGCAACCTTTGTTTTTGCATATAAATCAATCACATAATCAATCTTAATCAGCTGCTCTACCGTTCCCTCACAGCATCTTTGAATGAAAGCTCTTTCATTCTTTGGTAAAAACTCATATTTATTTAACACACCCTGCATAACCAGATGACTATACTGCTTTTTTTCCAGAATCTCCATCAAGGCTTCGAGGATAATCTCTCTGTCATTAATCACGTCTGCGTCCTCCGCCGCCGAATAAAATAACCAGTCGAAGGAGCTGCATAATTGCTCCGGCTGCTGCTGCCACATAAGTCATGGCTGCTGCTGTTAATACCTTACGGCATTTTGAAATTTCCTGGTCCTGAAGTAAATTCTGTTCTCTTAAAATACGAAGTGCTCTTCCGGAAGCATTAAATTCTACCGGAAGGGTAACAATCTGAAATAAAACAGCGAGTGAAAATACCCAGATTCCTACCTGAACAAGAGTCTGATTATATCCCAGGAAAACTCCCAGTAAAATAATTGGAATACCTGCTTTGGAACCCAGGTTAGCTGCAGGTACCAATGAGGATCTGATATTAAGCGGTGCATATCCGACATCATGCTGAATGGCATGGCCGCATTCATGCGCTGCTACTCCGATTGCTGCTACCGAGGTTGAACTGTAGGTTGCATCCGAAAGACGAAGCACCTTGGCTCTCGGATCATAATGATCCGTCAAATTTCCGGCAATGTGCTCTACTGACACATCATAAATACCGGCTGAATTCAAAAGACGCTCTGCCGCATCCTTTCCTGTCAAACCTGACTGACTGAATACCTTGTCGTATTTTTTAAAGGTTGAATTTACCTTTGCCGATGCAATCATAGAAAAGATTGCAGCAATGATTACTAATAAATAGGTTGGATCAAAACCATAACCATAATATCCCATATTCATACTTCCTTTCTATGCTTTTCCAAGCTGTGTTCCGACTTCAAATTTATGTCCCTTCAAGAAGTCCTCAACACTCATTCTTTTCTTGCCTTCTAACTGAATTTCAAATACTTCCAGTAAATCCTTTCCGGTTGCAATTTCAATACTGGATTTATTAACGCAGGCAATGGTGCCAGGTTGCACATCGCTAACTTCTTTTGTCGAAACCTTGGACTTCCAGATTTTCATCATCTTTCCCTGATAATAGGTAAAAGCACTCGGCCATGAATTAAGCCCGCGTACCAGATGTTCAATTTCATCTGCGCTTTTACTAAAATCAATACATCCAAATTCCTTTGAAAGCATCTTTACATGAGTGGCACTGCTTTCATCCTGTTTTTGAGGTTGAAGCTCACCCTTTTCTAAAAGCGGAAGCGTTTCAATTAAAAGCTCACTTCCGGCATCCTTTAATTTATCAAACAGGCTTTCTCCGGTATCCTCATCCGAAATCGGAACTACCTTTTGTGTATAGATATCACCGGTATCAATACCAATATCCATTTTCATAATGGTAACACCTGTTTCCTGATCTCCGTTGATAATAGACCACTGAATCGGTGCCGCTCCTCTGTATTTCGGAAGAAGGGATGCGTGAATATTAAAACAGCCCATTGGCGGCATATCCAAAATCTCCTGCGACATAATCTGTCCGAAAGCCACTACGATAAAAATATCTGCTTCAAAGCTTTTCAGAGTTTCTACTGCTTCCGGTGACTTAATCTTGGCAGGCTGAAAAACCGGAAGATTATATTTAAGTGCACATTCCTTGACCGGCGACGGTACTAACTGACCGCTTCTGCCCTTTGGCTTATCCGGCTGAGTGACAACTGCAGTAATCTCATATCCGTTTTCTACTAAAGCCTCCAGCGGACCTACCGAAAAATCCGGTGTTCCCATAAATACTATCTTCATACTCTGCTCACTTCCTATTCGTCAAAATCTTCAAAATCATCATCGATTTCTTCCATCGCATCCGGATCACCTACATTACGAAGCTCACCCTCTACCTTTTCTACATAGAGATGACCATCTAAATGCTCGATTTCATGAATCAAAGCTCTGGCCAAAAGTTCTTCTCCTTCTACGATGATTTCTTCCATATCTTCGTTTAATGCCTTAACCTTGGCATAGTTTGGTCTGGTTACAATACCGCATTTTCCGGGTACAGACAGGCATCCTTCCTGACCGGTCTGTTCTCCGGAGGTTTCCAGAATAACCGGATTAATCAGTACAATCGGATCCTCTCCGCAGTCAATCACACAAATACGTTTTAATATGCCTACCTGCGGTGCTGCCAAACCTACTCCCATGGCATCGTACATAGTATCAAACATATCATCAATTAAAAGCTGTGTACGTTCTGTCATCTGTGTAACTTCCTTACACACCTTATTTAAAATCGGATCTCCCATTTCTCTAATTGTTCTTAATGCCATTTTTTCCTCCTTTTGATATCTGTAAATATCATAAAATGTTTCAACTAAAACGCATTCATCGGATCAAAGTCAAAATAGACAGAAACCCATTTCATCTGCGATTCTATTTTCTTGAAATAAGCCTCCAGGCGATCCTTGGCCAAAATCAAATCCTCTTCCCTGGGGGATTTGACATATAAAAGGTATCGATATATGTCATTGACCTTTCCTACCGATGCCGGGGCCGGACCGATGAGCATTAGGCTTTTCTCTTCTTTATTATAGTACTCCAAAACTTTTTTTATCTGTTCAGAGTAGCCTTTGGCTAACTTTTCCTGTTTAGAGTTGACCAGGATAGCCAGCATATGTGCGCATGGCGGATACTGCATCAATTTTCGATACAGTATTTCCTGTTCATAAAAGGCTTCATAGTTTTGCTCTGCTGAAAGCATTACTGCATAATGCTCCGGCTGATACGTCTGAATATATGCCAGGCCTTCCAAATCATGTCGTCCTGCTCGACCTACCGCCTGTGTAAGCAGCTGAAAGGTTTTCTCGCCGCTTTTATAATCTGCATTAAAAAGCGACAAATCTGCTGCTAAAACTCCCACGAGTGTCACCTTTTTAAAATCATGCCCCTTTACAATCATCTGCGTACCGATCAGAATATCTGCTTCTTCATTGGCAAAGGCCTGAAGAATCTGTTCATAATCATCCTTTTTCTTGGTCGTATCCGCATCCATTCTGAGCACTCTGGCCTGGGGATACAGTTTTTGAATATTTTCTTCTACCTGCTGCGTACCGGCCTTGAATCCAAATATATGCGGCGAACCGCATTCCGGGCACTTCTTGACAGACGGAATTTCATACCCGCAGTAATGACAGACCATTTTCGTTTTATGATCAGAAAGGGATACATCACAATGCGGACAGGTCATCACATGTCCGCAGGATCTGCAGGATACAAACCCAGCCATTCCTCTTCGATTCAAAAACAGCATAATCTGTTCTTTTTTATCCAGTCTGTCCTGTATTTTTTCCTGTAAGACTTTTGAAAAGATTGTTCGATTACCTTCTCTGAGTTCTTTTCTCAAATCTACTACCTCGACTCCGGCCAGCTTGGCCTCACCGATTCTGTTTTTTAATGTATAAAGGGTATATTCACCCTGATTTGCTTTATAATAAGCATTTACGGACGGTGTTGCCGAACCCATCATCACCTTGGCTTTTGTAAATTCACATAGGGCAATGGCGGTTTCTCTGGCATGATATCTGGGCATGTTCTCGCTCTTATAGCTTTGTTCATGCTCTTCATCCAAAATAACAATACCTAAATTCTGAAAGGGCGTAAAAAGCGCTGTTCTCGGCCCAATCATAATTTTTACTTCTCCGTTTTTGGCACGCTGAAACTGATCATATTTCTCTGCCGGACTCAGCTTTGAATTCACGCAGGAAACAATATCTCCAAAACGTTTATAAAAACGAAGCAGGGTCTGATAAGTAAGTGCTATTTCAGGGATCAGTACAATTGCCTGTTTTCCCCTGTCTAAAATACCCTGAATCAGTTCCATATATACCTCGGTCTTGCCGCTTCCGGTAATACCGTAAAGTAATGCAGGTTTTAAGTCTCCCTCGTCATAGGCTTTCAGGAAATCATCCACAATGGCCTGTTGCTCATGGGTTAATAGTGCCTGCTTACTTTGTCTTTCCTCCTCATCAAAATGAAAAGGAACTCTGTAGCTTTCATAAGAATCTATCCGAAGCACCAAATTTTTCTCAAGACTCATAATCGTCTGCGGACTGATGGCCAAACTCCCTGTCAACAGAGAATAGGAAACGCTGCTGCTTTCCAATAATGCCTCCAGCAATCTGGCTTTTTTATGCTGCTTTTTATTTTGTGCCTGTATCATAAGTTCGTTGGCCTGATCCTTGGGAATAATCAGACTAACTTCTTTGGTAATCACAGCTTTTTTTGCCTGTTTTACCGGCAAAACTGTTTTAAGAGCCTGAATCATAGTGGATCCGTAATGTCTCTTCATCCAATATGCCAGCTGAATACTGACACGATCAAGGTGCATGGCATCCTGATATACAGCTCTGATTTCTTTTATTTTTTCCGGTGGATAATCCGGTGTGTGTTTTAGTTCAATGACATAACCTTCTCTCAAGGTATCTCCTTTTCCAAAAGGAATTTGTACCTGAGTTCCTATCAAAACCTTTCCATAAAGGCCTTCCGGCACTCGATACTGAAAAGGTCTGTCGACTTTTTCATGAGATATGTCAATGACAACATCTGCAAATAATTCTTCCATCTGTTCCTTTATCTGTTTTCAAGGATTTTTATTAAAGAGTAGCTAAAATATCCGCTATGATGACTCTTTCATCCATTGGATACTTCTTTCCTTCTATTTCCTGATAATCCTCATGTCCTTTTCCGGCCAGGACAATAATATCGCCCTTTTGACCATTTTCAATTACATATCGAATCGCATCCTTTCGATCCGGTATCTCGACATATTTTCCATCCGTTTTGCTGATTCCGGTTTTGATATCAGCAATGATGTCCTCCGGCTTTTCGAATCTCGGGTTGTCTGATGTAATAACCGTCAAATCTGCCAGTTTTCCTGATACCTCACCCATTTCAAATCTTCTGAGCTTGGATCTGTTTCCGCCGCAGCCAAACAGACATACCAAACGATTTGGATTGTATTCTTTTAAGGTCGTTAAAAGGCTTTCCAATGCCATTGCATTGTGTGCATAATCAATCATCAGTGTAAACTCATCCGATACCGGAACCAGTTCAATTCTGCCTTTCACTTTTGCTTTTAAGAGTGCGTCTAAAATATCTGCATCCTTTACACCGTATTGTCTGCAAATAGCAATGGCGCAAAGTGCGTTATATACACTAAATCTGCCCGGAGCATCCACACAGACCTTCATCTCTTTTGCATTTCCGTCTGCATTTTCTACGAGAACAAACTCACTTCCGAGAACACCTTTGTTTTGATACAGCTTGATATCTGTTGCTCTGTAATCAAGTCCCTCGCCCAGTCCATAGGTCTGAATCTCACATGTATGATCCTGAATCACTGTTTGATACAGCTCGTCATCTCCGTTTACAATTCCGACTCTGCACTGCTTAAATAAAAGTCCCTTGCAATGCATATAGTCGTCAAAATCCTTATGTTCATTTGGCCCGATATGGTCAGGAGAAATATTGGTAAAGATACCGATATCAAATAAAAAGCCCTGGCTTCTGTGAAGCATAAGCCCCTGCGACGAAACCTCCATGACTACGGTATCGAGTCCCTTTTCTACCATTTTGGCAAAATACTGCTGAAGAAGATACGATTCCGGTGTTGTATTGCTGGCAGGAATCACTTCATCACCTATAATGATTTCTATCGTACCAACCAGACCTACCTTGTGTCCTGCATTTTCCAAAATCGATTTTACGAGATAGGTTGTTGTAGTTTTTCCTTTGGTACCGGTAATACCGATAACCTTTAATTTATCTGCAGGGTGATCAAAGTATGCAGCAGAGATAAACGCCATCGCATAGCGACTGTCTTTAACCCTGATTACAGTAACGTCCTTTCCTTCAAGAGCAAGCTCACCTGTAATATCCTTGGTTACCAAAAGTGCTTTGGCCCCCTTTTCTATTACTTCCTTTGCAAAGGAGTGTCCGTCTACGACTGCACCTTCGATACACAGAAAAAATGTACCTTCTTCTACCTTTCTGGAGTCATAGGCTACCGAACTTACTTCCTTATCAACGCTTCCTGTCAGGACTTCATACTCCAGTCCCATTAACAAATCACTTAACTTTGCCATACCAGTCACCTTCTTTATGATTCACTTATATGTGTTCATGCAGTTTTAGGATGTCTTTACACCACATAACTGCACATTCGCCATCTAATCATACCATATATTGTGCTTTATTACAACTTTTTGAAGTCCTCCAATATAGCAATTCTTTTGCTTGCACTGCCGGCATGGCCCCGCGCCACAAGGCCGCTGTAAAACAAAAGCGATTGACATTTGTCAATCGCTCTTAGTCTATAGCACTTTTATTGATAACTTTGTACAATGATTTGCAAAGTTTCTACTTCTTTATATACATTAACCGAAGGCGTATAAGCAATTCGCCCCTCAAAGGTTCCGTTTTCAACTGCCTGAGCAAACTCAAACACATCTCCGAAATAAACTCCGGACATTCTCGTGCCCTCTTTATCAACCGCCGTAAACTTGGCAACATTCGAATTTTTACCCATGATGCGTACGCCAACCGCCTGCATACCTGCCTGCGCGAAAAGCGGACTCGGATTCATAGTCCCGGTTGGTTCTAACAAAGCTAAAGAATCCGTAAACTCTTTATCCACACATCGAAGCGGCAAATCAATATCAATATCCACACGCTTTACAAAATCTTCCTGCGTCAATTTACAGTTATTATTCAGGCTTTCCCTAAATTTTTCCAGATTTTCCTTTGGCAGGGAAAATCCCGCAGCCAGCTTATGCCCGCCATACTTTGTCAGCAAATCCTCTACCTGCCACAGCGCATCTCTCATATGATATGCATCAATCGATCTGCCAGATCCTTTTAGTTCCTTTGCGCTGTCGGTCAGCACCAGGCAAGGTTTGGCATACCTTTCTCGAATACGACCGGCGATGATACCTGCTATACTTTCATGGTAATCCTTTAGATATACCACCAGAACCTTGTCATCCTTTAGCTTTTCTTCCACATACTGAATCGCTGCTTCTTCGCCTCTTTGTGTCATTTCCTTTCGTTGTTCGTTCATTTGCTGCAAATCCACTGCCAGATTCACGGCTTCTCTTTCATTGGTGGTCTGAAACAGTTCCAGCCCTCTGTGTGCACTGTCCAGTCTGCCTGTTGCATTGATACAAGGTCCCAGCACAAATCCCAAATGATAATTAGTCAGTCTTTTTCCATCCAGTCCGGTTACCTGTATCAGCTTTTTCAAACCGATATTTTCTGTCTTTTCCATCTCCAAAAGACCATATTTTACGATGATTCTGTTTTCATCCAAAAGCGGCATTACATCACAGGCGGTACCAAGTGCCGCGAAACTTAATAGCTGTTTTAGGCAATGCTGTGTATCTGTTTCTGTAGCCAAGCCTTCCCGAATAGCCAGGTTGAATAATACCTGTATACATTTATATGCAACAACCGCACC
>JAZUKG010000108.1:0-3498 GCA_045643145.1 Lachnospiraceae bacterium
AATGCGCTCGCCCGGAGCCAGAATCGGAATTCCCGGCGGATAACACATAATAAACTCTCCGCATATCGCTCCGACCGATTCACGAATCGGCATCGATTTTTTATTTCTGTAAAATGCTTCCTGTGGTGATACTACTACCTCAGGCTGAATATAGTCGCCTGAAATGGTAGGTGACTGTTCTTTTTCATACAGACGCTTGATATCCGCCAATGCATTTACGAGTCTCTCGATATCTCGTATTCTGTCACCGATGGAGATATAAGCGAGAATGTTTCCAATATCACCAAATTCTATCTGAATATCATATTCATCTCTGAGTAAATCATAGACCTCAATTCCGGTCAGTCCGATTCCCTGTGTATAAACTGACAGCTTGGTCACATCATATCCGTAGACACTGCCGCCGTTTACCAGCTCTGTTCCGTATGCATAATAGCCTCCGATGGCGTTGATTTCTCTGCGCGCATATTCGGCCATTTCTACTACCTTGGCAAATGATTCTTTTCCTCTGAGTGCCAGGTTTCGTCTGGAAATATCCAGACTCGAAAGCAACAGATACGAAGCACTGGTTGTCTGTGTGAGGTTAATAATCTGTCTGACATAATCGGCATTTACTCCGTTACTGGTTAACAAAATGGAGCTCTGCGTCAAACTTCCTCCTGACTTATGCATGGAAATCGCAGCCATATCGGCTCCGGCCTTCATCGCATTTACCGGGAGATTTTCACCAAAGTAAAGATGTGTTCCGTGGGCTTCATCCACTAGCATTTTCATGCCGTATTGATGTACCACCTCAGTAATTTTTTTTAGGTCTGAACAAATACCGTAATAGGTAGGATTGTTAATAAGGACTGCTCTGGCCCCGGGATGTCTTTTGATGGTATCCTCGAGTGCCTTTACTTCTATTCCGAGAGCAATTCCGATACGAGGCTCTGTCTTTGGTTCTACATAGACAGGAATGGCTCCGCACAAAACCAAGGCGTTGATCGCGCTTTTATGTACATTTCTCGGCAGGATGATTTCCTCACCCGGCTTGCAGACAGATAGTATCATGCTCTGTACAGCCGATGTGGTGCCGCCGACCATCAAAAATGCATGCTCTGCTCCAAAGGCCTCTGCCGTCAGGTCCTCTGCTTCCCTGATGACACTGACAGGGTGACACAGGTTATCGAGCGGCTTCATGGAATTTACATCCAGCCCTACGCATTTATCTCCGAGCAAATCTACCAGCTCCGGATTTCCTCTGCCTCTTTTATGACCTGGTACATCAAAAGGTACCACTCTTTTTTTCTTGAATTTTTCCAGTGCCTCATAAATAGGGGCACGTTTCTGTCTGTTCATGTCCATCTGCTTCACACTTTTCCGCTGATTATTATTTGGGCCCGCGACACAGGGCCGCGGTAAATAAAAAAAGGATGATGTATTAAACATCATCCAATAAACAATCCGATTTGCAATATAGCAGCGAATACTATACAAATAGTTGCTCCCAAGAATGCTATGCAAAATATACTGTCACGTACTCTTATTGACCGTTTCACAAGATGATGTGTAAAATTTGAGTTTTTAACTCAATCAATAATGTGGCTCCTAACCACGCTCGGCAACTGACCCGCCCGTCCGTTCGGCATTTACTAAAAGGGGTCGATATATTCGCATAAGAACCATTCTCAGGCTCGCTTGCTTTCTTAAATTATCATAAGTGGGGGAAATATGTCAATGAGTTACCACGATTTTGTATTCCCATCGTTAACTTATTTTGATTCTTAAGCCACCCACTTCACTCTTTACTATCACACACTTTCGTATGTTTTATTCTCTAATCGAAATAACAACGCTGTCAGTGGTACAATCAGCATACCGCAAAAAAAGTTGCTAATACCGTGCACCATATCCCAAGGAAGTCCGGCAACGATCCACGCAACGGTCGCCTTAAAGCTTAAACCAAACATCAAGGCCTGTGCAGGAGCATATAAAGTTCCAAACAAAAATCCGTGCAATGCACATACAATCATATACACAATCGGACACACCTTTGTCGGCATCTTACGTGGTAATAGCATGGTCACGCCCCATAAAATGGTCCATATATATAAATATGGTATCCACCATGGTGCAAACCCGGTAAAAAAACCATTTATCATCACATAAGCATATATCGGATACAAAGCTTTTTTTCGATATACAAGGGTATATGTCATGGTAAACATCCCCAACAAATGCACATTGGGCAAAACTTCCATGATTAACTTGGAAACATACATCAATGCTCCCAACATTGCAAATATAGCAATTTCTCGTGCTTTTAATTTCATTATTTCTCTACTTTAAAAGAATATGTACTACCGGCAACAACTTCTGTCTGGTCAACACCTGTTGAAGCATATTCACCATCAATATAGAAAGCCCAATATGTCTGGTCTGCATCATAATCTGCTGTGATACCGTTTACTGTTTTTACGTAAAGACCGTATTCACTATCTTCACCTGCGATTAAATCAACACCCAGTAAAGCTTCACCAACAGTTGCTGCATCTGTGTTTACGACAAAGTTTGTTGTATTTCCTTCACCATCAACTACTTCAAAAGTAAACTGTACTGCGCCTTCACCAACCTGAGTTGCATCTGAATTGTCAGCAGCAGCTGCATTCTCTGCCTGATTCTCAACTACAACTTCATTGGTATCAGCGTCTGCCTGTTTCCCACAAGCGATAAGTGAGAATGACATTGCGATAATCAAAGCCAAGCTGAGTAATGTTGACAAATGTTTCTTCACTGTGTTTTTCATAATTTTCTCCTCTTTGATATTGATTTTGCATTTCATTCGATTGCGATAAAGATCATTCCCACTTTCTTGGTATACATCATATCCTGTATGCAAAGAAAAACTCCATCAATTCAGATGGAGTAAGAAGTACATTTTATTCCTTAATAACAGTACGACCAATAACTCGTGATCCGGATAAGATCCTGTACCCATAATCAGCAGGTCTCCTGACTTCTAGATCATCATTTAAGAATTCTCTTCCCAATGTGTTTCCCATAGTGTCCATTCAAACATTTCGTTTTTTGGCACTGATTATGTTTCCTCATGAAATTACAAAGCATATCCTAACATATACACCCGGTAGTTGCAATATAGAAATTTTGGAGCTGAGAATCGCTCCGGTCCGCGTTAGTTGGCTGAGAATCGCTCCAAGTGGCAGTCGCTTTGCTCCTTTGCCGCTTGTCGCTACCACGATTTTGCTTTGCAAAATACGTGGTAAACACTACGGAGCCTAAGTTTTCTTCATTGTTCGGATTCTCCTCTCGCTATTGCAAACAAAAAAGGAATCCATTTGGATTCCTTCTGTTTGCAATAGCGAGAGGGGGATTCGAACCCTCGACACTACGGGTATGAACCGTATGCTCTAGCCAACTGAGCTATCTCGCCAAGGTATATCTATGGGACCTACAGGGCTCGAACCTGTGACCCTCTGCTTGTAAGGCAGATGCTCT
>JAZUKG010000109.1:0-8572 GCA_045643145.1 Lachnospiraceae bacterium
AAAGAAACTGCTAAAAAAGGTAGCTGAGCAAAATCCGGGCATCATCGTATTGACCGGAGATTTGGTAGACGGCAATCATACCAATATAAATAGAGCCTTAACGGTAGTAGAGGGGCTGACAAAAATCTGTCCGGTATTCTATGTGACAGGAAATCATGAATATTGGCTGTCCGATACTGACAGGGAAAGATTATTTCAGGGACTGACGGATTTGAATGTCATTGACTTAAATGATGACGAGTTTCTTTTGCAAATGGGTAAAGCCAGTCTGAAACTGTGCGGACTCGATGATAACAGTCTCACAGAGCATGTGCTTCAAACAGACGAGAAAAAAGAAGAAATTTTTACAGTTTTGCTCGCACACGAACCACAGTACCTGGATCGTTATGTAGAGAGAAATGCAGATTTGGTTTTTTCAGGACATGCACACGGCGGACAGTTTATTTTGCCGTTTTTAGGTCCTCTGGTAGCGCCGGATCAGGGCTTTTTCCCGCAGTTAACCTCCGGCATGCACACCATGAACCAAACGACCATGTATATCAGCAGAGGACTCGGAAACAGTATTGTACCGATACGATTATTTAACTATCCGGAAATCGTATGTGTGATTTTGGAAAGTGAATAGAGTAAATAGATTATATAGCCGATATATCGGCTGAATATAGAAAACAATGGAAAGAAGAGTATACAGATGAATAATCAGACAATGAAACAGATTCAGGATACTGCATCACAGTTAAAACAGAATTATGAAGAGCAAAAGCTTTTTGATATGGCATTGGGTGATAAGGTGCCGAAAAAGGATATGATCATTTCTATCTTAAATGACCTTCATAAATTAACTTTCCCGGGCTATTTTGCATCAGAAAATATGTCTTATCTGTCAAAGGATGACTTTGCCGGATATACCCTTTCTATGATGGCAGAAAAACTGCAGAAACAGTTAGAACTTGCCATTGCTTATGATGAAAAGGATAAAGACGCAAAAGAAATTACCAAAATAGCACAGGAGATTGTTATCAAATTTACAACTCAGATTCCTCGGATTCAGGAACTGATCGTAAAGGATGTTCAGGCAGAATTTGATGGTGACCCGGCAGCTAAAAATTTGGAGGATATAATTTTCTCATATCCGGGTATTTATGCGATTTTTGTATATCGTTATGCACATGCTTTATACGAACTTCAGGTACCATATATTCCTCGTATTATGACAGAGTATGCACATAGTGAAACCGGTATCGATATTAACCCGGGTGCACAGATTGGTGAGTATTTCTGTATTGACCATGGAACTGGTATCGTAGTTGGTGAAACCACCATTATCGGAAGCCATGTAAAGATTTATCAGGGTGTTACCCTGGGTGCGTTATCAACCAGAGCAGGACAGGCATTAAAGGGATCCAAGAGACATCCTACCATTGAGGATAATGTAGTCATTTATGCCAATACAACCATCCTTGGCGGTGCTACCGTTGTAGGAGAAAATGCAGTCGTAGCAGGTAATACATTTGTGACAGAATCCATTCCTGCAAATTCCAAGGTTGCATCTACCTTGCCAAAGCTGGAAATCAAAACAAAAGCCTAATTTTTCGTAGTTTTAGCAGATTTATGAACAGAAAAAGGGATGACAAGTAGATGAATTCTTGTTATGATTTATATATACTATGTCGAATGCACATGGTAGCCCCGTAAAAGGAAGTACGGGCGGGAACCAGTTCACCAGGCTAGTGTTGTTTTTTGAGGCAAAAGAACATGGCCCATTTCAATCAAGGAGGAGGAAAAAGATGAGTGTAAGCAGTGTATCAAGTGTAAGCCAATCCGCATATACCGGAAACGTAGCCGCTACCAATGCAAAGAGCGAAGCGGTTGCAGCTGACAAGAGTGCGGTAAAACAGGCTGAAAGCGCTGGTGTGGTATATGAGCCTTCGGATCCGAAAGCCAGACCAACCGGTAATGCCATCGTCAAGATGAGCAAAGAAGAGCGTGCAAACTTAGTATCACAGCTTAAAGCAGATCAGGAGCAGAGACAGATGCAATTAACCCAGCTGGTACAGGATATGTTCTCCAAGCAGGGAAAAGCATTGGGTCAGGCAGATGATATGTGGAAATTCCTGGCAAAAGGTGATTTCACAGTAGATGCTGCAACCAAAGCTCAGGCTCAGGCAGATATTGCAGAAGACGGATACTGGGGTGTAAAGCAGACCTCAGAACGTATCTTTGATTTTGCCATGGCATTGTCAGGCGGCGATGAAAGCAAAATGAAAGAAATGCAAAAAGCTTTTGACAAGGGCTTTAAGATGGCTACCAAGACATGGGGGCAGGAGCTTCCTGAGATTTCACAAAACACTTATGATGCTGTGAATAAAAAGTTTGAAGATTATTATGCAAGCCTTCAGACATCAGAGGCGCAGGCATAACAAAAAGAATTTACGGATACCGAGTCAATCGACTCGGTATCTTTTATTTTACCGCGGCCTTGTGGCGCGGGGCCTTGCCGGCAGTGCAATCAAAAGAATTGCTGTCAGAGCAATTCTTTCCTAATTATGTGAGGAAGGAAAACAAGCGATAGAATTCAAAGAATTAAGCAGTGCAATGAGCAAAATAAAATACATGAAAATACAGTGGCAATATGGTATGATAGAAAAAGCGAAAACAGATATTTTTGGAGAAAATCGTGAAAGAAGATAATAACCAAATCAGAATAAATAAATATTTAGCTCAGGCAGGCGTTTGTTCGAGAAGAAATGCAGATGTTTTAATCGAAGAAGGCCGAGTTACCATTAACGGCGTACCTGCCAATATGGGTAGCAAGGTCGGTAGTGGTGACAGTGTCAAGGTGAACGGAAAGCTGGTTAAAAATGAGGAAGAAAAGCTCCTTTTGGCATTCTATAAACCGATTGGCGTTACCTGTACGGAAAAAGATAAATACGCAGAAAAGAAAATAATCGATTTTGTAAAGACGAAAATTCGTGTAACCTATGCAGGAAGGCTGGATAAGGACTCAGAGGGCTTGATGCTGCTGACCAATGACGGAGATTTGATTCAGAAGCTCATGAAAGGGGCAAATGGCCACGAGAAGGAGTATGTAGTCAAGGTATCTAGGGAAATTACACCTGAATTTGTAGAAAAGATGCAGCAGGGCATTTATCTAAAAGAACTGGATCAGACAACCAGACCTTGTAAAGTGGTGACGGAGGGAAAGTATACCTTTAGAATCGTTTTGACACAGGGATTGAACAGACAAATCCGACGTATGTGTGAGGCATTGGGATATCAGGTAAAGAGCCTCAAGCGTGTACGTATCATGAATCTGCACTTACAGAATTTAAAGCCGGGAGAATCCCGCTTTTTAACCAAAGAAGAAATTGAAGATTTATATCAGTCAGTGGGGATGAAAAGATAACAGTCAACATTCGTCCGCACCGGAGTTTACAAAGACAGATTGGAGAGGAATTATCATATGGATAACAATACAGCTTCCATGAATCGAATGAAAGAGCTGACAGCGATTTTAAATAAAGCATCCAAGGCTTATTATGCTGATGATGAGGAAATCATGAGTAACTACGAATATGACAAACTATACGATGAACTGGTAGCGCTCGAAACAGAAACCGGAGTCGTTTTAGCAGGTTCTCCGACCGTAAGTGTCGGTTATGAAGCCGTAGATTTCCTGCCAAAGATGGCACATGAAAAGCCTATGTTGTCCCTGTCAAAGACCAAGGACAGAGAAGAATTAAAGACATGGATGAAAGATAAAGAAGGTTTGTTATCCTGGAAGCTGGATGGATTAACCATCGTACTGACCTATGAAAACGGGCAGCTGCTTCGTGCAGTTACCAGAGGAAACGGTGAGGTAGGAGAGGTGATCACAGCTAATGCCAAAACCTTTGTAAATTTGCCGAGTCGTATTCCGTTTAAGGGAAATCTGGTGCTTCGAGGAGAAGCCGTAATCTCTTATTCTGACTTTGAGAAAATCAATGCACAGATAGAGGATGAAAAGGATAAATATAAAAATCCGAGAAACCTTTGTTCCGGATCGGTCAGACAGTTAAACAGCGAAATTACAGCGCAGAGAAATGTACGTTTCTTTGCATTCAGCTATGTGCTCGCGACAGAAGACGGCGCAGAACCGGATTTTGCCAATGACAGAGAAAATCAGTTTAAGTTCCTGATGAATCAGGGCTTTGAAGTGGTGCCGTATTTGCGCATCAATGCGGATACTATTTTAGGAGGCATTGAGAAATTTTCAAAAGATATTGAGACCTATGATATACCATCAGATGGTTTGGTATTGTGCTATACAGATATCGAGTATTCCAAGTCTTTGGGACTGACAGCCAAGTTCCCGAGAGATGCCATTGCTTTTAAATGGGCGGATGAAACGGCGATTACACACCTTTTAGAAATTGAATGGAGCCCGAGCAGAACCGGACTGATTAACCCGGTGGCTATCTTTGAACCGGTAGAACTCGAGGGTACTACAGTTTCGAGAGCCAGCGTGCACAATATCAGTATTATGAAGAGCTTAGAGCTCGGTATTGGGGATGAAATCAGTGTTTACAAAGCAAATATGATTATTCCGCAGATTGCAGAGAATCTGACTCGTTCCAGTCAGCTGATGCTGCCAAAAAGCTGTCCTGCCTGTGGTATGGAGCCGATGGTAAAACAAGTAAATGATGTAGAGTCACTGTACTGCATCAATCCGGATTGTCCGGCTAAAAAAATCAAAGCATTTACGCTGTTTGTCAGCCGTGATGCCATGAATATGGACGGGCTTTCAGAGGCTACTTTGGAAAAAATGATTGCCAAGGGATTTATTCACAGCTATGCGGATATTTTCCATTTGGATCAATATAAAGAGGAAATCGTATCTATGGAAGGCTTTGGTGAGAAGTCTTATCAAAACCTTTGGGATAGTATCAATACAGCCAGAGAAACCAATCTGGTGAGAGTTATGTATTCACTCGGAATTCCGGGAATCGGGGTAGCCAATGCTAAATTGCTGGCAAAATACTTTGATTATGAACTGGAACAGATTCGCAATGCGGATGTGGAAACTCTTTCCATGATCGAGGGAATGGGAGAGGTATTGGCAGGAGGAATCGTCGCTTATTTCAGTGATGAAAACAAAAAAGCGCAGCTGGATGAGCTGTTAAAGGAGTTAAACATTATAAAGCCGGAAAAGAATACGCAGGAGCAGACTTTGGAGGGTAAGGTATTTGTAATTACCGGTTCGGTAGAACACTTTGCAAACCGAAACGAAGTCAAGGCTGTGATTGAAGAAAAAGGCGGAAAAGTAACCGGTAGTGTAACCGGAAAGACAGACTATCTCATAAATAATGATGTTACCTCGACCTCCGGTAAAAATAAAAAGGCAAAAGAGCTGGGCGTGGCTATTATTTCAGAAGAAGATTTCATGAAACTGGCCGGACTTATGGAATAGATTTTGCCTTATATGGGATAATGTGTTAAAATACAATTTGTGTTCTTTTATTGTGACGAAACTATGATTATAATCATCAACTGCAATAGGAGATAAAAGAAATACAGGATATGAGGTGAAGGAAATGCCAATTAAGGTACAGGCAGATCTTCCTGCAAGATCAATACTGGATAATGAAAATATATTTGTAATGGATGAAAACAGAGCGATTCATCAGGAAATCAGACCATTAAAGATCTGTATTTTGAATCTGATGCCACTGAAGGAAGAAACAGAACTTCAGCTGTTAAGAGCTCTTTCCAATACACCGCTTCAGGTAGATATAGAGTTTATGAAGGTGAGCGGACATGAGTCAAAAAATACCAGCGCAAACCATTTGAACCGTTTTTATTCTACCTTTGGTGAACTGAAAAAGAAAAAATATGACGGCTTGATTATCACCGGTGCACCGGTAGAGCAGATGGAATTTGAAGAAGTTGATTACTGGGATGAGCTTTGTGAGATTATGGAGTGGTCTAAAACCAATGTAACTTCTACTTTCCATATTTGCTGGGGAGCCCAGGCTGGTCTGTATTATCACTTTGGACTGCCCAAGGAACAGCTGGACCAGAAAATGTTTGGTATCTTTGAACACAAAGTAATGAATCGTAAGATACCGCTGGTCAGAGGTTTTGATGATTATTTTATGGCTCCGCATTCGAGACATACCAAAGTAAGTTCAGAAGCAATCCATGCATGCAAAGAGTTAAATGTTTTAGCAGAATCAGACCAGGCAGGCGTACTTTTATGCATGACAGAAGATGGCAAGCAAATTTTTGTCATGGGACATTTAGAGTATGACAGAGTGACTCTTCAGAAAGAGTACGAAAGAGATCTCGGTAAAGGACTGGATATTCAGGTGCCATACAACTATTTCCCAAATGATGACAGCTCGCAAAAGCCGCATCTTCAGTGGAGAGCACATAGCAACAACTTATATTCAAACTGGTTAAATTACTATGTATATCAGGTAACTCCATACATCCTGGAGGACGATAAGTAGAAATGATTTAAGCATCTGGTCCGTGTGATTAGATGCTTTTTTGCATGACGCAAAAGGAGTCGGAAATATGAAAAAAGAAATCATGGACAGAAATGCCAGTGTATCAATGAAAACCAGCACGCCGTTGATGACTTTGATAGTCTTTGGTATTATGGGATTATTATACGCAGCAATTATGGGCCCATATTTTGGTAAGAGATTTATTGTGTGTGTTGTGATTGTTTCAATAGGATTCATTGCATTGGCTGTTTACATAGTAAATAAATATTATAAAGTACCATATTTGAAATTGGATTTTATGGAGCCTACAAATGCGCAGGTGAATGAAATTTTAGCCATATATTCTGAGCTTTCAGGAGTATATTTCAAAACAAATCGTCTTTTTGGGGATGTTTTAAATTCGACTATAGAAAAACATGATTTCAAGTCGTTTATTGCACGTATTTCGGAAAAGGATTTTTTGATTGCTCCGGTGTCATATGTCAGAAAGTTTGTCAGAATAGAAGCAGACAAATATGGTTCTAAAGATTATGATGTTATTGTAGTCGCAGATAAATACGGAAATACAAATGAGGTACTGGTCGCAAGAGAAATGGCAGAAAAGATTGACCAAAGCCGGAAACTTTATCTGATAAGAATGAATGATGGACGATGTCATTTTAACAATATGGATTTGTATTATAGTCTTTCTGAAAATGTAGATTCAGAATACGAATATGATTTTTCAAAATTCAATGACATGAAGTTTTAAGGAGTTTACAATTGGAGAAGGTCGCAGTGAAAAAAACGATAAAGGATAGAAATACGTCAAAATCCATGAGTATGTCAATGGGCGTGGCTTTCTTATACATGATAGGTATTCTTACCATTGTCATGTTTGGAAATATTTATGTTTCTTCATATTTTGGATTAAAATTGTCTTTCATAGGTGTAGCAGTGGGAGCTTCTTTGATTTTGTTAGGATATCTCATTGCGAAACATCTAAATAGTCAGCCGTTTATGTATCTGGATTTTCGAGAAGCAACACCGGCGCAGAGAGAAGAAATCATTTCCCTATATTCCGGTTTTTCCGGAAAACGATATGAAACCAGAAGTTATGCTTCATTAACAACCAGGATGATAACTGCCGGTATCATTGTTGCGATTATATTGCCAACAGATAGGGAAATGACATTGATTCTTGTCGGTACGTTGATATTTTGTTTTATTATGAATCTGGTGTTTTCGATTAGCGGAAAAGTAAGTCTCGAGGCGTTTAATCCTAAACTTTTAGGAAATAACTATATGATTGCCCCTGTAAGATATGTGGATAAGCATATTAAGCATGAATATAGCAGATATGCTGCCAAAGATTTTTATGTAGTTGTCGTAGCAGATAAATATGGCAATGCAAATGATTGTCTGGTGGATGAATCCTTATTTATGAATATCAATGAGGGGGATAGACTCTTTTTGATTCGTATGAATAAAGGGCAGTGTTATTTCAACAAAATGGATTTGTATTATAGTATCTCAGCAATGGCAAACGCGGATGCTGATTATGATGCAGGAATTATGCAGCCTGAATCAGATGTGTCAGCCGATATGCTGAATGGTTTCATAGAATAAATATTGTATAGATAAAATGAAACGGATCATGTATGACATGGTCCGTTTTTTTGTTTTATTGTGGTATCGCGGACGAGTCACAGTGATTACAAAATGTCCTTGAAATTATCCAGGTGAAGAGAGGATAAAATCAGGTTGTAGCATAATAGGGTCAGCTGATCAATCGTTAAATCGCTGCCATCCAGCCATTTTAAATAAATAGCAGCCAGTCCGTGTAAAATATAAGCGGAGATAAAAGGAATGATATCCTCTGATATCTGATATACCTTCATACATTTTTGAATATAAGGATCCAATTTAAGTGCCATATGCTCCTGTAGTAAAGTAGACTGCAGGAGCTTTTTGTTTCTCTGCATCAGATCCTTGTGCTCAAACCAGATTTTATTGATGGTTTCCAGAAAGTTGTAGATTTCTACCGTGTTTTGAATGGTAATCTGATCCGGAAGTAAATCAAACATATACTGATAAAAATT
>JAZUKG010000110.1:0-1638 GCA_045643145.1 Lachnospiraceae bacterium
ATCTCGGCGTCTGTTATATGAATGGAACAGGAGTCGAACGCGATGAAGCAGAAGCGGTTGAGTGGTACAGAAAAGCAGCAGAGCAGGGACACGAAAAAGCAGGTAAAGCTTTGGAGGCACTGGGGATAAAATAGATTGGGAAAAGATAATATCAACCCTTTTTTACTGCAGATTGTTTAATTTACCATACTCTCATCCAAGAGGAAATCAAGCAGTCTTACGATTATGAGTCTGATGTGTTTGGGATGATGAAAATCATCTATTGAGAATTTCTGCATCCTGTTGCAAAAATTCTCACTATCTCATCTTCTCATCGGATAAGATGAATAGTAAATCTAACGCATATTAAAAGTAATCCAGACGAAATAACGCATCAAATGAGTCTGATGTGATTAGTATGATGAATATCATCTATTGAGAATTTCTGCAACATGTTGCAAAAATTCTCAATAACATCATTTCTTCAATCGAGCAACCCCTTCCGAATTTATGAGTTTTTCCAGATTAAAAAAAACAAAAGACAGCCCTCTTTGCTCACCAAAAACCTATTCATATATAACAGCCAAATAATAGTTTATTATGGCAAGACCAATTTCCTACGGACTTGTTCTTGAAGGTGAAGATGCTAAAGAGTTTGATGAGTATGTAGCAAATCCAACCTTTAGCGACTTTGCATTAAATGAAATGCGCAAAGTAATTCTTCAGAGACGAACTGAACAGAAAACAGACTAAATATACGTGTATATATGGCAGATATAGAATTTCATCTTCTGTCCAAAACGATAGACACATCCGGTTTCGACTGCGGAGATGATGACCTCAATGATTTTCTTCAAACCGATGCTCTGGAAAATCAGGATGAATGGTTATCTGTTACTAAAGTACTTGTCCAAAATCAGAGAGTAGTAGGATATTTTACCATAACACCTGATACCCTGCATAAAGGAAGAATTGATTTTTCAGACAAACTTGCCGGATACCCGTATCAAAAATATCCTGCGATTAAATTAGCCCGTCTCGCAGTTGATAAGAGATATCAGCATAAAGGCATTGGTAAAATGCTTATGAGTGAATTTTTCAGTTCGGCTCTTGATGCAGTTTCAATTAATGGCGGCAGGTTCATTACCGTTGATGCAAAAAATTCAGCCCGCAGTTTTTATGAGATGTACAATTTTAAATTAGTAACATCACAGAAGATATCACCCATTATTTCTATGTATCTGGATTTCAGATCCTTCTACACAAAATCACTATCATTGCTGTGATAAAAAACGGCGGATCTTCATCGGATTAATTCCTTGAAGAAACGGCATGGATTGCCGGTTTTCCTTTTTTTCGCGGAAGTGCAAAATCCACAAAATATTGCCCCAATCAAAAAACAAACCCCAAATCTCCCGTAAAAATCCGCCGGCGAAGCCCAAACCACCCACTTCCGCACCGCGCGGACAGGGGTTTAAATACTGGGACATCAAAACAGTCTTCATGGATAAAACACCGCCCCAAACCCCGGGTAAAATCATGAACCTGCACCGCGAAGCATCGGAAAAAGAACTCCTTGCTGCGAAACAGAAACAAAGCGAAGAACAAAAATCCGCCGAAATTTCGACAGAAGCAAAACGGGAAACCAAGTCGGGGGCC
>JAZUKG010000111.1:0-1685 GCA_045643145.1 Lachnospiraceae bacterium
GTGTGAACTATAGTTTATTTATCATTTCAGTGTGTGTCATCCGCGTCATCCGTGTCTGGGGATAGCATACACACTGAAATGATAAATAAACTATAGTTCACACTAAATGCCGAAGAACCTTTTTTATTGTATATAATATAATAGTCGATTTTGAATTTTGTTGCATCCTCCCTCAATTTCAATCAGTTTCTCCAAGGAAACAAGTCCTTAGTTAGATTTAGCATGGAGGGTGAGAATGAGTTTTATATCACTATCTGGAATTTTCGTATTCTTCCTGTCTCATCGATGAAATACGGGAAGGCAGTGAGTTTCATTATGGCAGGAAAAAATCTGACTGATGCGGCGTGTACGGGCACCATAGTAGAAAAATAACCGGAGATACTTTTCTGTTTATACTTCCAATTATGAACAATATTGCGAAGCTGTTTCGCGTTTAACTTTCTCATATTTATACTTTCATTACTGTGGAAATAATTTCGTGATACAACATGCTGTCTTATCACTCTGATTATTTTATAGGGAAGTAAATTAATATAATATATTACCAATCTGTCACTGATAGAAATTGTTGGTTTCTTACCGTCATGATTCAGTTTAATAAAATAAACATTACCGTATTTGCAGTTATAGCAACATTTATGGGTGCCATTTCTGAAGGGATGTACACACCACTTAGTAAATCCTTTCTGACAAACACCAGCCCTTTGATGTCACTTTCCTTTATATTTTTGGGGGCAGGTGTCGGCATGCTGTTCGTACTTCTGTTTGGGAGAAAATCAAAGTTAATTTGTGATCCAACCCGCCATCTGCAAAAAAAGGATGTGAAATATATTGTTGCCATCATTCTTTTATCTGTGTTGCTAAACACACTCCTCTTCGTCGGTTTGCAGCTGGAATCTGCTGCTACCGCGTCCATTCTTCAAAACCTTGAAACTGTTGCAGTCATACTGTTTGCCGTTTTCTTTCTCAAGGAAAAAATCTCCAAGCGGCTTGGTGTCGGTACGGGGATGATAATTCTTGGAAGTATTGCTCTTTCAATTACTAATATCACCTCCTTTTCATTTTCAATAGGAGCTTTGTTTATTATCGGACAGTGTATTGTCTGTGGTGCTGCATCTATAGTTTCAAGAATCCTTGCGGATCGGAACCCGGTTGAAACAACGATACTTCGCGGATTTGGTGTGGGCATCATAACACTAATTCCTGCACTCTGTCTGGGAGATACGTTCCCCGATCTTCCTTCGATGCTTGGGCTTATGTTTTTTGGGTTTTCTACCTGCGGAGTTGGTGCTCTGCTGCTGATGTACGGTCAGCGGCATCTCGGCGCAGCAAAAGCGGGAATTATCTATGGCTTAGCTCCCTTGTTTGGCGTACTGTTTTCCATCCCAATCCTTGGGGAGATGCCCACCGCATCGCTTATTGCCGCCTTAATCCTCTTTATCCCGGGAATGTATTTTGTCCTTACGAAAAGCAGCGGGAAAACAGCAGCGGCAGCAGGCAGTACAGATACCAAATCAAAGCGGGAGGATGCAATATATCTTCAGTCCATCAGCGAAGAGAAAAAATCCGGCATGAGAAACCAGCTTACCTCGTTCGGGTTCATAGTCATCGCGATGTTTTTTGTGCTGATGGTACTCGGTGTTTTTGAATCCGGTGCAAACGCATCGGACGTACTTTCTACCGGA
>JAZUKG010000112.1:0-21515 GCA_045643145.1 Lachnospiraceae bacterium
AAACTTGACACAAGTTAGAACCCTCGCCATGCATAAATCAGCCAGGATAATAAAAAAACGATTGACATGCGTCAATCGTTTTTATATTAGCTGTCGATTTCTGTTTCACCTGCTAACGCACCGGCTGTTGCTTCTTTTGCATCTTTTTTCTTACGAAGAGTGATGCCGATACATACAGCAATGATACATAATACTACGATGAATACTAACAATAATCCATATGATAAAAATGCATTTAAAAACTTAATTAAATTATTCACGAAATGCCTCCTAAAAAAATACTATAGATAATATACCACTTATTCTATCACATCGTCAAGTAACTCATCACCATCTGCTGCAGAGGTTGCGAGCTTATCACAAAGTTCATTCATATCATGTCCTGCGTGACCTTTGACCCAGCAAAATTTTACATGATGCGGCTCCATGGCCTTTAGCAGACGTTTCCATAAATCCACATTTTTTACCGGCTTTTTCTGACTGTTCTTCCAGTTGTTTTTCAGCCATCCGTCTACCCAGTTTGCATTGAACGCATCTGTTAAATATTTGGAATCTGAATATAAATCTACCTCACAAGGTCTGTTCAAGGCTTCCAGTCCGACAATTGCCGCCATCAGCTCCATTCGGTTATTGGTCGTTTTCTTATATCCCTGACTCATTTGTTTTTCATGAAGCTGTCCGTTCCCGTCCACATAATGAAGTACGGCTGCGTAGCCTCCCGGTCCGTCAGGATTTCCTCTGGCAGATCCGTCTGTATATATTGTTACTTTCATTTTTTCCACTCTCCGGTTTTCATAAAGTTTGCTGCCAGCCCCTCCGCCTGTTTGATAATCGCCTCATCATAGCCTAACAGACTTAACAAAGCGATTGCATTTCTGGTTTTTGTAGGTCCTTCCAGCAGACAATAATTAAATTTTACATCATCATCTACAATTTTTTCTTCAAAATGATAATTCTCATATTCATCCTCTAACAGATGACTGAGTTCAATATCATGCGTCGCAGCAAAGCTTAACGCTCCGGCCTGATTCAAGGCCTTTAATATATAAGTAGAAGAAGCGATTCTTTCCACCGTATTGGTACCGCGAAGTACTTCATCCACAAAGCTCATAACCGGGTATCCCTTGGCAATTTCATCCAGGATACGCTTCATAGCTTTTATTTCAACAATAAAATAACTGTCCTGATTCATCAAATCATCTCTCAGCGACATAGACGAGTATACCCTGTAAAACTCTGTCTTGTAGGCATGGCTCAGTGTCATATGAAAAGTCTGCGCCAAAATCTGATTGATGGCTACCGTCTTTAAAAAGGTCGACTTGCCGGATGCATTTGAGCCGGTAAGCAGCATTCCTTTCTGAATCGTAAAGCTGTTTGCAACCGGATCAGAGATCAACGGATGATATAAATCATCGGCACTTAATTTGCAATCTGAATCGTCTTTTGCCATATACTCCGGACAACTGTAAAAATCCAGTGTCTTTCGATAGGCTCCGATGGAAATCATACTCTCTATCATACCTAAAATATCTATAATTTCCAAAATTTCCTGATTATGGTTTCGAATATCTTCGAGCATAGAATTGAATTTCATCAGATTTAAATGAAACGTCATATGAAGATAATCAATTATGACATCCAGAGGATTTCCGGACATATCACTTTTATGTGTAATCAAAAAAGAGAAACGCATAAACTTGTCATACGTCTTGATGTTTTTCTGAATGATTTCCGACTCTTTACGGATGACCGGTATATCCAGATTCTTAAATTCCTTTGCAATATTTAAAATACGAATAAAATATTCAAAGGTTGTAATATACGGATCAATTACCGCTTTTTCTCTGAAATATGCCACCATATTTACAATCATCAAAATAACAAAGAGAAAAATACCGATTCCCGGTGATAAAAAAGCCAACATGATGCTGGCAAACATAAACCACAGCATGGCTATATGTTTACGATTATTTCCGGCTTTTAAGTTGTCCAGATAATCAATATAGTCATAGATTGAATATCTTCCGGTGCGTCCTATTTTTGCAAAATAAAGCGATAGATTCACTCGCTCTTGTTCATGCTCCATAAAATATGCAATCAGTTCTTCTCTTCTTTGCAGGATTTTTTCATCAAAAACAGGGGTTCTGAGCATGGTATACAAAGATTCCTCTCCTGCTGATGAAAAAGTAAAGTCCATCTGTCCGAATACTCTGTCCATATCCAAATCCGACCAGGTGATATCATCCACTACATACTCTGCACCTCTTCGATTAAAATGTTTTTTTAAGGTATCCAGACGTCCTTCTAAATATGTTTTTGATGTAGGCTTCCCATATTCACTATGAAGACTCTTTTCAAAACGAATCTGACGCTTCTTTTCTTCAGACATCATTCTGAAAAGATAAATATTAAACATGAGCCATAATGCAATTCCTAAAATAATGTATTCCATTTTACACAAGTCCGGCTACGATTTGGTTTGCCCTCTCATACAAGTCTTCCGGACTGTCTCCTATAAAGTATTTTCCCTCTTCATACAAGATATTACCATTTATCATGGTAAGTTTTACATTTTGCTTGGATCCGCTGTATACCAGATTTTTTGCAATGTGATTCATCGGCTGCATATTTGGCTGATGCAAATCAATCAGAATCAGATCTGCATATTTATCCTTTTCCAGAACATCACAATCCTGTAATCCCATAGCATGTGCACCATTTACACAGGCCATCTTCAAAATCTCCAGTGCATCCACACTGGAAGCATCCTGATTGATATATTTTGCCAGTCCGGTTACTAAAAACATCTCACGAAACATATCCAGGCAGTTATTACTTCCGGCTCCGTCAGTTCCGATGGCCACCGGAATTTTCATATCTAAAAAGCGACGAATCGGCGCAATACCACTGGCAAGCTTTAAATTTGAAGCCGGATTGGTGACCGCAGTCAGACCTCTTTTCTGATAGATTTCAAAATCCCTGTCATCAAAATAAATGCAGTGATAGCCTCCACCGCCGTATTCATACAGCCCCAGCTCATCAAACAGCTGAACCGGTGACTTACCGTATCGTTTTTTGCAATCTTCTACTTCCTTTTGGGTTTCGCTGATATGCGCATAAAATGGAGCCTGATATTTACTGACCAGCTTTGCAGTCTCCTGTAACAGTTCCAAAGAACAGGTATATTCTGCATGCACACCGAGCATAAATGAAGTCAGCGAATCTGCATGGTTTAAGGTCTGGTACAGCTTCTCTATTTTTTGGCAGCTAAGCTGAAAATCATTCAGTCCGCTTACCAGTACATTTCTCATTCCGGTTTCTGCAAAGGCCTTATGCGTTGCCAGCGGCATAAAATACATATCAAATACAGAGGTAACACCTCCGGATACATATTCCATCACTGCCAGCTTGGTCATAGTATAAATATCCTCGGCACTCAGCTTGGCTTCAATCGGGAATATACTGTTTTGCAGCCACTGCTCCAATGGTCTGTCATCCGCCAGAGACCGAAACAAAACCATCGGTGAATGCGTATGTGCATTTTTAAAACCCGGCATAATCAGATTTTGCTGACAGTCAATTTGCCTGTCCCAGCAAATAGGTCCGCTGCTAAAAATCTGATTTCGTACGACTTCATCCGGCTCCGTACCAACATACAGAATGCGTTCGCCTTTTACCCAGACTTCCCCCGAAGTGATTTCTATCGGTTCCTTCATGGTTAATATTTTTGCATTATAAAAACGAACATTCATCCCATATCCCTCTCAAAAAGCCTATAATTTGTTCGGTCCGAAAGATTCCGGTAATAACTCACCCAATGTATATAATTTGTATTCATCCTCATCCTTTGCAATGATTACCAAAAATTCATCTAAATTGCAAAATTCAGCCATAACCTGTCTGCAGGTTCCGCAAGGAGGTGCAAAATCACCTTTGCTGGTTTCTTTTCCTCCCAGGATTGCAATCGCGCTAAAATCCTTTTCGCCTTCACTAACAGCCTTGAAAAAAGCCACTCTTTCTGCACACATACTAGGACCATATGCAGCATTTTCAATATTACATCCCTGATATACCTTTCCCTTTTTGGTAATCAAAGCTGCGCCTACCTGATAATGAGAATATGGACTATAAGAAAAACATCTCGCTGCCTTTGCCATGGTAATCAGCTTCTTTGCCTGATTTTCTCCTCCGATTTCCTCTAATAACTTTTCTGTCATTTCACTCATACCCTTTACCTCCAATAATGTAGTTTTTATCTTAGAATTTTAATACACATTCTGTAACCAGTTTTTTGAACTTGCCGGATGCTTCACTGGCAGCCTGCTGTACCTCTGCATGAGTCAGCGGTGTTTTATTAATTCCAGCCGCCATATTGCATACGCAGGAAATACCGCATATCTGCATTCCCATATGATTAGCTGCAATCGCTTCTACACAGGTAGACATACCTACTGCATCTGCCCCCAGTACCTTGGCCATACGAATTTCAGCAGGAGATTCATACGAAGGACCTGTAAACTGAATATATACACCTTCCTGAATCGGAATGTTATGCTCCCTTGCTGTATCTCTGATAATATCCTGAAGCTCATTATCATAAATATTGGTCATATCCGGAAATCTCGTTCCCAGTTTGTCCATATTCGGACCGATGAGCGGATTTGGAGCAAATACACTGATTTGATCTGTAATCATCATCAAATCGCCGGCCTTGAAGTTTTCATTGATTCCGCCGGAAGCATTGGTTAAAAAGAGAATCTGCGCTCCCATCAGCTTCATCAGTCTGGTTGGCAGTACCACATCCGAAATCGGATATCCTTCATAATAATGAACTCTTCCCTTCATACAAACTACCGGTACCTCACCGATATAACCAAAAATAAATTTTCCGTCATGTCCGACTACAGTAGATACAGGGAAACCCTCAATATCCTTATATGAAATTTCGCATTCCACTTTGATATCATCTGCGTAATCACCGAGACCTGATCCCAAAACAATTGCTACCTTTGGCACAAAATCCGTTTTTTCTCTGACACTTTTTAAACAGTTTTCTAATTTCTCATATGCTGTCATTTGTATGCCCCCTTATTTTTTCTCTACACTACTTATTCATAGATTTTATTATATACAAAGTTTTCATTGTTACGATCTGTATAATAATCTTCTTTGAGCATGGCTTCCAATAAAGCCTGTCCGGTTGCTTCGACTGCTTTTACACGGATGCCGAGCCCCTCTTCAATCTGACTTACCGTCAGATCATCCAAAAATACCTGCTCATTATTTCTGAGCATATTAATCGGTATCAGCAAGGCCTGTCCTAAATCTGTTCCTGCCTCCTGCTTTTGGCGAAGCTGAGCGAGTAAATCACCGCCGGTGATCAAACCGGAAACAGTAATGGTCTCTCCAAAGAAATCATTTCTGATACAGAAAACCTGTATCTCCAGATTCGAAAAATGCTTCATTGCCATATCGGCCAGTTTACACAAAAGCGGATAAGCCAGTTTCCCGGTAGCAACAGAAATCACACGCTTTTGCTCGCTTTGCATCTCCTCTTCGCCAATATCCTGCAGTTTATCCTGCAAAGCCTGTTCAAACTCATCCTGTAAAAGACGCATCATACCTACACCGTTTTCCAGCTGGATGTATCCGTCGTATTGATCTTCCTCCGGGAAATCCCTCTCTGCCAGAATATACCATTCATCACTGGCATGAATAAAATGAAGTCCGTATTCCTGATAAAAGCCCTGCTGATAGCTTTCTATCATATCAATAACTTCCTCGGCTTCTTCTTTTGTAAATAATTCAATCGGAAATAATCCTTCTCTGAATTTTGTAATCCCCGCCGGTACCACAGAAACGCTTCGCATAAAAGGAAGATATTTTGACAAATCCTCAATGCTGCGTTTCAGTTCCGCTCCGTCATTAACACCTTTTACCAATACAATTTGGCCGTTCATCTCTACATGCCCCTGATACAGGCTGTCCAGAAATTTCAGCTTGTCACCGGCAAAACGGTTATTCAGCATTTTACAGCGAAGATCCGGATTGGTCGTCTGAACCGAAACATTAATCGGTGCGAGCTGCATTCGAATAATTCGGTCAACATCTGTTTCCGTCATATTGGTCAGTGTAATATAGTTTCCCTGTAAAAAGGACAATCTGGAATCATCATCCTTGAAATACAGGGTTTCTCTCATTCCCGGCGGCATTTGATCGATAAAACAAAAAATACATTTATTACTGCAGTTTTTGTATTCACTCATCAAACCATTTTCAAATTCCAGTCCCAAATCCTCCTGAAATTCTTTGTCTATTTCCAGGAGCCATTCTTCTCCATCCGGTTTACGAATCAATACTTCTATATATTCATCATTGCAAAGAAAGCGATAGTCAAACACGTCGGTAATCGGCTGGTCATTGATTGCCAACAGTACATCTCCGACTTCAATTTCCAATTCCTCGCCTATCGATCCCGGTGCAACCTCCTTGATGATATGCTCATACTTTTTGGTTTTTTTCATGTTTACATTCCTTTGTTCGTCAACCCAATCTCTAGCCTATATTTTACCATATAAATCTGTCTGATACCACACTTTAAGCCTTTGTTTAGATAAACTTTTCCAAACCTTTATTGTTTGCAATCAGATTATGATACATACCAGTCCGCCGTTTGTATCATTCACTATTTTTTGCATCGTATCCTGCAGTTTTATCTGGCTTTCATCCCCGATAAGTGAGATTTTGGACTGAATCCCTTCCTTTACCATTTGCTCTACCGTTTTTCCGAAAATATTGGTCTCCCATACATCTGACTGCTTCGTTTCTGTCTCTGATAAACCGATATAAGAAATCAAGTCCTCTGCCTGCTGTTTCGTACCTACAATAGGCGCGATTTCTGTTTCCACATTGGCCTTGATCATATGAATCGAAGGACTCTGGGCTTTCATTTTTACACCAAATTTATTGCCATGATGAATGAGCTGAGGCTGTTCCAATACAATATCTTCTTTATCCGGAGTCACTACTGCATATCCTTTTTGTCTGACTGCATCCATGGCGGTCTTTACCTTTTGATATTCTTTTTCCATTTGGCAGGAATGTTTCAAATATTGATACAGGTCAAATTCACTTTCAATGTCTCTGCCCAGTAATTCACTCAGCATCTGAAAATAGTAACTATCATTCAGTTCCAGACGCAGCGAAACCTTTCCGCTCGCCCTGTCAACACCCTCTGAAATCACCTTTTCCACATATTCCTCACCAAATGTAAACGGTTGACTTTTCAAATCCTTCATAACATTCAGATGCTGCATTTCTTCTTTTATCCTGCTATATATAGCCTGCTTTAGTGCTCCTTCAAACGGCATTTGTGAAAACCAGCCCGGTGTATAAATATGAATTGCTGAAATCGGAAATTCATCCAATATACAGGCAAACAAATGATGAAAGTCCTCTTTTTCCATTCTGGCTATATTAAACGCCACACAGGAAATGCCGTATTTCTCTTCATACTCCTTTACAGCAGTTTTCACTTCAATACTGTACGGATTTATTGTATTGTAAATAACCACAAACGGCTTGCCGATTTCCTTTAGCTTTCGCACCGTTTTCTCCAAAGCAGGTTCATAGCTTTCTCTGGGAATATCCGAAAAACTACCGTCTGTCATGATGACCAGCCCTATGGTTGCATGCTCCTCAATCACCTTCTCTGTTCCGATTTCTGCCGCCATAGGAAACGGAATTTCCTCTTCAAACCATGGGGTATGTACCATTCTCATCTGCCCGTTCTCCATATACCCCAAGGCATCCTCTACCATATAGCCGACGCAGTCTATCAGTTTGATTCTCAGCTTACTGTGATCCTCCAAAACGATTTCTGCCGCCTGCTGCGGAATAAACTTGGGTTCTGTGGTGGTAATGGTTTTTCCTCCGGCGCTTTGCGGCAGTTCATCCACTGCGATCGTTTTACGATAATCCTCCTTGATATTCGGAAGCATACAAATATCCATAAAGCGTCTGATAAAAGTAGATTTGCCGCTTCTGACCGGTCCGACTACCCCTAAAAAAATATCTCCGTTTGTTCTCTTTTGTATATCTGAATACATGGTAAAATCTGTCTTTTTGTCCATAAAAATACCCCATTCCCTACATGTTCCTTTGTTCATGTATATGGGAATGGGGTTTTAAATATGCAACAATGCTTTTTATTTTTTCAGCATTCCTGTCAGAGAAGAAGCTACATCCTTTACCTTATCTGCAGTAAGCTTTGCCTTTACACCGTTTACAATAGCATCCACCTGACCATCAGGAATGTCAATTCCTGTCAAATCCTCGAGAGTCTTTTCAGGATTCTCCTTGAACTTATCCATCATACTCGGATCATTTTTAATCTTTCCTACGATTTCTTCAATCTTTTCTTTTGCATCAAAAGCCATTTTGTCTACCTCCGCTGTGTCTATATAAAATATTATTTGGTTTCCATTAATTTTTTCATTCCGTCATTCAAGCCGCTTACGGTCAGCTTATACATCGGTAAAAGCTGTTTAATAGCTGTTTCTGCTTCACGCCACGGTGCCCTGCCCGGAGCCATTTTCGGATTCATCCAAACAATGCGTTTATAATGAGATTTCATCAGTTTTAGCCAATCCCAGCCGCTTAATCCGCCGTTTGGTCCGCGGTAATTACCGGTCACGGAATAAAGCTCCTCCGGTGCCATTGCCGCATCTCCGACAATGATTACCTTGTAATCACTGTCCAGATTTCTAAACATCCAATCAGTATCTACCCAGTCGCCGTTTTCACATTCCGGAGTTTTATAAACCTTGGAATAAATACAGTTATGGAAATAATAACATTTTACATCCTTGAAATGATTGGATTTGTTTACAGTCTGAAACAGTTCATTCACGAGTGATGAATACGGAATCATCGTTCCGCCTGAATCCATCAAAAGCAAAAGCTTCACTGCATTTCTTCTCGGTCGCATCATCTCAATCTGAAGCATACCGCCGTTATTACAGGTCTTATCAATAGTTTCATTGATATCCAGTTCCGTTTTCGGAACATCCAGCCTCGTAGAAAACTGACGAAGCTTTCGAAGTGCCATCTGAAACTGTCTGCTTTCCAAAACCCTGTCATCTCTAAAGTCCCTGAATTTTCTGGCTCCTACTACTTCAAAAGCAGATTGATAACCACTGGCACCGCCGACACGTACACCTCCGACATAATTACCTGAGTTACCAAATGGTGTACTACCTGTCGTTCCGATCCAAAAGCTACCGCCGTTGTGTTCCTCGGTCTGATCTTTCAATCTTTGCTTAAACCTGGTTTCGACCTCTTCTTTATCAATCTGATTATCATCACTTGTATGCTGATTTTCTTTTTTCAGTTCCATTTTTTGGAGCATTTCCGAAATCTCCGGCTTATCCAGCCAGCGCAGCATCTGCTGAGTGACCTCTTCATCTGCCTGTGCTCCCTTGAATACCTCCTCAAAGGCGGTATCGAATTTATCAAAATCCGTCTCACTTTTCACTAAAATCATGCGCGCCACATAGTAAAACTGTGTCAGCTGACTACCGCACAGGCCTCTGTCAAGCGCATCCACCAGTGTAAGCCATTCCGTAAGACCGACCTTTAATTCTTTTTCCCTTAAGGCATAAAAAAACTTTAAGAACATATATGGTCTTCCTCACTATACGTAATGCTTTACGGTCTCAAGATCCTCATCTTTTTTTACAACGACTCCTACAAAAGGAAGCTCGCTGCGAATCTTATCTGCAGAAATACCTGCAATCTGCAGTGCATTGATCCAGTCAATCAGTTCTGAAGTACTTGGTTTTTTACGAACCTCTCTCATACCTCTGATTTCATAGAAAGTATCCATAGCATTCTTTAATAAATTGTCATCTACATTTGGGAAATGTACACGCACGATTTCTTCCATCAAAGCTTCATTTGGGAACTCGATATAGTGGAAAATACAACGACGCAGGAATGCATCCGGTAATTCCTTTTCTGCATTGGATGTAATGATTACGATTGGTCTGTGCTTTGCCTTGACAGTTCTCTTGGTTTCATGGATATAAAACTCCATCTGATCAAGCTCCCACAACAAGTCGTTTGGGAACTCAAGGTCTGCCTTATCAATTTCATCAATTAACAGAATAACCTGCTCATCACTTTCAAAAGCCTCTCCCAGTTTACCCAGCTTGATATAGCGTGCAATATCATCTACACCTTCTTCACCAAACTGACCATCATACAAACGCTGAATGGTATCATACATATACAGACCATCCTGTGCCTTGGTAGTCGATTTAATATTCCAAATGACCAGCTTTTTGCCAAGTGATTTGGCAACTGCCTGTGCTAACATCGTTTTACCGGTACCCGGTTCCCCCTTTACTAATAACGGCTTTTGAAGCGCCATGGCTACATTCACACTTGCCAATAATTCTTCACTTGCCACATATTCTGTCGTTGACTGAAATTTATTTTCCATACTCGTTCCTTTCAATTTTACATTCTATTAAAATGATTTCATAAGTAGTTTAATGATACAACAAAGTGACCTTAAACACAAGAAAAACAAAGGGATACGCTAATACTGCGTCGGTAAATCCGTTATATCATACAGCTTCATAAATCTCTGTTTTTCCTCTTCACTGCGAAGCACCATAACCTCTGTAAAATGTCCGGTTTTCTTGTCCTTAAAACCGGCCACCTTTTCCCCTGTACAAATAGATGCTTTAATTACCGCTGTCTGATTTTCTCTGTCAAACGGAATTGTCTCAGTCAGCGTTTTTTCATAAAATGGAGTCTCACCGTTGTCCTGTCGCATCTCAATTGCAAAAATGACCGCAAAGGCCAAAAGCACCAATGCTCCCGGAATACACAACTGCCAGAAAAAATCGCCTTTTATCAGCCAACCGGCCACAGGAAGCACCACCATCAAGCCGATTCCTATTGTCAGCATCTGTCCTCCAAAATGAATGGAATTAATCTTCTTCATCGTTTTCCTCTCTTTTTGCGTCGATTGTTCTACAATCGACGCCATTCACTGTTTTCATATACTACTTGACACTTGTCTGCCTATATCAATTATTCCAAATTATGTTCCTTGATGTATCGCATTGCTTTTCTCTCTTCCTGTTTTTCCATCAGGCAGACAAATAAAATTCCTATTAACAGAATACCTGCCATTTCTAGAAACGAGGATAAAATCAAACGTTCCTTCACCCATAAAACAAAAATACTGAGTACAACCGCCATCAGGGAAAAAATCAGCCAAAATCTGATATTTATCTTCTTTTCTTTATCCTGATATTTTGTATATTTTCCATCCTGCCCTTTGATATATCTGTACTCGTAATAACTTCCGCCTCCCTTTGAGCGGTTCATTTGGTACATATAAATTGTCAAAAGCTTTCCGTTCTTTTTATGATACATGGGATGCTTTTTTTCTTTTACTTTTTCTACAGCTAAAATACCAAAAAAGGCAATTGCCAGAAAGCCTAGCAAAAAGGCTATGATAAAAATAAAATAGACAATTGTCATATTATATAGCCTCCTCCAAAGTCAATATCCATGTAATCCCCTTTTCCATTCTCAGCTGCGTCTGTTCAAAATGTCCGCCTTTATTCATATCCATATGAAGCATATCTGTGTTAGGATCTTGCAACAAAATTTGATACTGACGATTCATATTATCTTCCACCATTCTCATCAATGGATGCTTGGTATTCTTTTCTTTGTCTCCCAGACTGAGATATACTCTGCTTTTCTTTATCAGCGAATGCTCTGTCAGATACTTTGTCCAGTCCGGATACCATACAGAGCCGGAACAACAAACTGCTCCGTCAAAAGAATCGCACTCATACAGACTCCATAGAGAAAACAGTCCGGCGAGCGAATAACCTGCTATATAAAGCTTTGATGCCTTTGCGTATTCTCTGATTTTAGGTATCACAGTTTCATTCATACTGTCTAAAAACTTTTTGCCGTTTCCCGGAAAACTTCTCCCATTAAAATTAGCCTCTGCTTCCCAAGGGGTTAAGTTTGAATCCCAATCCTTTACACAAAGCTCACAAAAAGTAAATGGACTTTTCATACTATGTGAAAGACTCATCTCAAGTTGTAGCCCTGCATCACCAAAATGGTCATTTGAAATATATAAAATAACCGGACCACACCACCGATCTGATAAAAGGCGTAAACTGTATTCGTTTGTTTCCACTAATAGTTTTGTTTCTTTCACTGTTTTCCCTTTCTTCTTGTCTCGGTTATGTCGAGACAGTACGCCGGCTTTCATTTAATACCTAAGAAAAAAGATATCTATATGAGTAGATATCTTTTTATCTGCATTATTCTAGCTAACTACCTGATTCTTTCCGTTTTTCTTGCCGAAATACATCTTTTGATCTGCCATATCAACCAGTGTACGCATCTGAATTCCTGTTTGATATTCTGCAATACCCAGTGTGGCAGTTACAGAAAAATCTGTATCTCCTGCATGATATACCTGCTTTTCAATATCTGTACGGATACGCTCTGCAACCGTCGCATAGTCATCCTCACTACCATGAATCATAATCAAAAATTCTTCACCGCCCCATCGGCAGAAATAATCATTTTCACGAAGATTATTTCTCATATGTGAAGCGATTTGTATCAATACCTGATCTCCGATTACATGTCCATAGGTATCGTTTACATGCTTAAAGTCGTCAATATCCAAAATAATCAGACCAAATTTCATATGTGCATCATTTTCAATTTCATGCGTAATAATCTGATTAAAGCTTCGACGATTCAAGGCTTTGGTAAGCGGATCCTTGGATGCGATTTCACCCAGTCTCGAATTTTCATCATTTAACATTCCCTGAATATACCGAACCTCCAACGCAAAGAAGGCTGAAAAAGCTAAAAGCAAAAGAACCGATACCATAATATTCAAATAATGGAAAGTCAGTCTTAATCTCAAAATCTCTTCTCCGATGAAAATCGGCTGAATCACGGATTGCAGTACATCTACCAGTACATATAAAATTGCTACGATTATCGTTGATATACTGGGAATCATACTGATTCTGTATTTATTCTTTTTGGATTTCGTCGGCCAGGTATGTGCCAGATAAAATGCACCCGGAATCAAACACAAGGTATATAACATAAAGTCATACCCCTGTCCAAACATAATACTGGTTATAGATGCATTAACCTCAACCTCGAAAAAAGCAGCTATAAATAACAACTTATACTTTTCCCTAACAGCTAACACACTTCCCAAAAAAACATAAAATAAGGTTGCCAGCAAATTGACGATGAAAAATGGAGTAACTCCTCCGACCAGCATCAAAATCATAAATACAAAATGCGTAATACCGCACCCAATACATAATATCTGATACTTTACATGATTTTCAATCGCCCTGGTGCTCATAAAAATTTGTCGTATGATATGTATCGTTTCTTTCATCTAATTCCCCTTAAATGTATCTATCCTCGCTTTTCCAGGCTATTTAAAGTATGCGTCAGAATACCAAAGGAGATCGCTGCACACAGCAGCTCTTCTGCCGGTTGTGCATGAATCAATCCATCGTATCCCCACATTCTGTTAAACAACAGCAAAAACGGAATATACAATACTAACTGACGTATCACTGTAATACTAAATGCATACAGTGGTTTTCCAATCGCGTTATAGGTATTTCTGGTCAGCGAAGTTACGCTGACAAATGGTAAAATAAGCATTGCAGCACGCAGAGTCTTGGCTCCGATTCGAATAACCTCCTCAGAAGCTGTAAACAAACCAATCAGGAACGGCGCTCCAAAACCAAACAATGCAATTACAAACAATTCAATCAGCGTAGTAACCAAAATACCGGCTTTTACCAGCTGTTTCATTCGCTGATAATTTTTTGCACCGTAATTATATCCCATAAGCGGCTGACAACCTGCTGCAAAGCCTTGATAAATATAATTACCAAAACTCATAATTTTGCTCGAAACACCCATAGCTGCCACAGTCAATTCTCCATATCCGGCTGCCAGATTGTTGTTTACAATCATCGCTGCTGTAGTGAAAAACTGCTCCAATGTATGCGGAATTCCGACCCACATTATTTCACCGATGATTTTTTTATCCAAATGCATCAGCTTTTTTGCCGGTCTGAGTAACGTTTTCTTTCTCAAATAAAAGTAGAGAAAAACCAGTACTCCTATCACATTTCCGAGTACCGTCGCAATCGCAGCTCCCTTTATCTCCAGCTTAAAACGAAAGATAAAAATCGGATCCAAAATGATGTTTGCTATGGTACCGGCTAGCATTCCGATCATGGAATAGGTCGTGGAACCCTCGCTACGGAGCAGCTGTCCGATGGCATAATTTCCCATCGTAAATAATGCTCCCAGAAACATAATAAAGACATACTGCTTTGTAAATTCAAAAGTATTCTCTTTTGCCCCTAACAGGGTAACAATCGGCTGAATAAAGAAAATACCGGCAAACGATAACACCACGGAACTGATTCCAATCAGTTCAAACCCAATGGTCAGCGTATGATTTGCCTGTTCCATTTCTCCTGCTCCGATACACCTGGCTATGTAAGATGCCCCGCCGTTACCTACGATTCCGGCTATCGCTACCAGTACCATCATGACCGGATAGGATAAATTAGTCGCTGCTAATTGATAATCATTATGAAGAAGTCCGATGAAATAGGTATCTACCAGATTGTATACCACCATAAACAGCATTCCCATGGTTACCGGTACACCCATTTTTATCACTGCTTTTATGGGTGTTTCCTCAGCCATAGTATAGATACGCTTATCATTTTTTGTCCCCGGATGTTTTACTTCTTCTGTCATGATTACACTTCCAATTTATACAAATATATATTACTCATTATTGTACTACAAATTACTACTTAATACAATTAGCGCGACACCAGGCCGCGCTAAACAATAAAAAACTATTTATCCTACAAATTTTTCCAAATTTGTAAATCCTCCATCCACTCATCTTCATCAAAGGAAGTATCATAGTTTTGATAAGCACTACTGTTCTTATAGCTCATACCGCCATCATCACTGGCCATATAATTCTCTACGATACCATCCTCATCGAGACTGTTTTTTGGCTTGTCCTCCAGCAATGTACCCAGTTTTTTAACCGGTGCCCACCAGTTTGTCGTAGTACGCTCCTCAACCGGTACATCCTTTCGGCGTTTTTTAATCAAATGTCCCTTGGAATCCAAGTATGATGACATTTTAAACATATCTTCCTTGAAATTATCTCCTACATACATAAATGTCATGAAAATAAATTCATTAAGTGCAAAGTATTGCTGGTTACGAACACCGCACTGATATAAAAAGACCTGTGTTTCTTCCTCCATCTGCAAAGCCCCACGCAAAAATTCATCACGCTCCGACTCTACAATGTACATAATTTCTGCAACCTGTTTCATTATAAAATACCCCATGCTTAAAGTTTTTTTGCTGGTTATATTTTATCACTTTACCACGCTAAAAACAAGGTGCTTACTTTTGTGTTGTAACAAAAGTCTTTCTGCCTTCAGTTTGGGTCATAACACCTGAAACACTCTGGATATATTTGGACAGTTTGGAATATCCCAAATCCTTATATTTAAAGCTCGGATACTTCTTTTGAAGTTCCTGTCCGAGTGCTCCCAGTTCAATTTTATTTTTTGCTTTTTCCAAAATAAACTCTTCAATACCGGTAGAGGATTCCACCTTCTTTTCCTGTTTCTTTCGAGTAATATAGGCTGTACTTCCGATAATTTTGACTAAATACTTGGTATCCTCTTCGATAAATTTTCTAAATAAAGAATATCCGTAGTTTCTTTCATCAAAGTCTGCAAACTCTCTCTGAAGCTGACTCTTGGCAGACCCCATATTTAACATCTCACCATTATTCTCAGCCTGCTGAATCATGAAATTCAAAGAATTCTTGATCTGAGAAAGCGGTGTGATTGCACTGTCTGTCGTATTGTCTGCTACATCCTCAGCTTCATCCTCACTGATTTTATCCAAAAACTTGTATTCGTTACAGGCTGTAATAAATGTTTTGGAGGCATTACTCTTTCCCATTCCAATCACTTTTTTACCACCTTCACGAAGCCTGCTGGCAAGTCTGGTAAAATCACTGTCTGAGGAAACTATACAGAATATATCCGCTCCGCCCTGAAACAAAATATCCATGGCATCAATTACGAGCATAATATCCGATGCATTCTTGGTCGATTTATACCTGGCCTGATGAATCGGCACAATGGCATATTCCAATCCTTTTTTCGACCATTCATACATGTTTTTGCTGGAGAAATCTCCATACATTCTCTGCACTGCAATATCACCGTATTGCTTCAATTCTTTTAATAACACATCTGCATACTGAACACTGGTGTTCTCTGCATCAATTAATACTGCGATTTTCTCACTCATAGAAACCTCTTTTTAAATCGTATTGTGTGTTTATTCTTTCCATTTTCCGGATAAATAATAAGTAAATCCTATCATAAACGGTACAAAGCCGGCAAGGGCATCCCCCAGCCAAAAGCCCTGTGGTCCCATACCTATTTTCCAGCCTAAAATATACGCAATTGATATTCTGGCAATCATACCATCAATGATGGCAACGAGTAAATTCAGTTTCGAATTGCCGGATCCGTTGATAATCGCAAATGCAAAGCAACGTGTAATCGCTCCTAATCCATTTAATACACTCGGTAAAATAATGATAGAGGCACTCGCCAGAATAACCGCATCACCGGTAAACAATCCTACCATCATTTCCGGGAAAGAAACCAATACGGCAATATAAATCAGTACCACAGTGGCCGAACATGCTACTGCGGATAACAGAATACGCGGAATACGTTTGTACTGCTTGGCTCCGAGATTCTGTCCTACCATAGAGCCGGCTGCAGTAGTCAATGACTGACTTAAAATACCAACTAATAAATTCAGTTTGCTCAATACGCCTGCGCAGGCTGAATATACGACACCAAAAGAATTTACCCAGGCAGCAACGACAGTCATCGAAATCGTAATCGCAGCTGACTGAATCGCCATCGGAATTCCCAGTGCACAAAGCTTTTTAACGGTATTCATACTTGGAATAAAGCTTTTGAGCCTAAAATCAAATCCAAATTCCTCTTTGTGAATGTAGAAATACCACATGGCATAGATAAAGCTGATTCCCTGTCCGATCACAGTCGCAAGTGCAGCTCCGCGAACCTCCATACCAAATACTGCAACAAATAAAATATCCAGAATAATATTAATTACAGAAGCAATTGCCACAAACATAAAAGGACGCTTGGAATCTCCCATACCTCTCATGATGGCACTCACAATATTATATCCGTAAATAAATACCAGTCCGACCATACAAACCAAAGTATAGTCCATCGTATATGCATCAGACTCTGCCGGAGTATTTACGAGTTTTAACAGCCATTCTCTGAAAAAGAAACAAATAATTGACATACCAATCGCTGCTGATAACAGAATCGTAAACATCGTTCCGATAGTTTTACGTACTGCTTCTTCATCCTTTTGTCCGACTGCTCTGGCGATAATAATCTGACCGGCGCCGGCAAATCCCATTACGATAAAGTTTAAAATACTTAATACATTTCCGCCGATGGCGACTGCTGACATACCGTTGCCGCCAATTACCTGACCGACAACAATCATATCCACGATATTATAAATAGCCTGAAGGGCATTGGACACAAAAAGAGGTGCTGCAAATATCAATAATAACTTTGGAACACTTCCCTTTGTCAGGTCCTTTGCCATAGTTTTCTTATTTTCCAAAATTCTTCTCCCTACATACCCGTATTATCTTTGGCAACATCAGAAAAATACGTAGCATTTTCACTTTCGCCAACACTACACTCTACCTGGGTTAACACACCATTTTCCAATGCAAATGCCGTTTCTTCTACTTCCTCTTCTCCCATCGGATTGGTGCCTTTCCATACATTGTGAATATGATTCATTTCACAAATATAGGTATTGTAGAAACCATTCGCTGTACAGCAAAGTTCAAAGGTGCCGTGTGCTTCCTCTTCTAAAGGACTTCTGAGCAGCTTCACATTGCCGTCAGTAAATGTATATACAGACATTGGAGTCCATCTAAAATTTATCATGGATAATGCCATCAGCTCAGGAATTCCGTCCTGATCAATATCTAAAATCGCATAAGAATCAATGTGATCTCCAAACAGCTTCTGATTCTGTTCATAACCAAAGGATGCATCCTGAAGTTCTATAGGAGTGCCATTAATTGCCGGATTTGCCTTTAAGATTACATCATAAGCTGCAATAGCCTCTGCCTTTTCATCCTCCGGTGACTCCTCAGTTTCATTTTCAGTAGTCTCTTCCTCTTGAACTTCCGGCGCTTCTTCTGTCTCAATCTCAGGTTCTTCTGTTTGAAGGTTTTCTTCTGACTGCGCTACTTCGTCCTGCGTCTCTTCCTGCTTAAAAGAACCATGTGTTTCCGGTTCTTCTACTGTTTCCACTACAGGCTCCTCCTGCAGACTTTCAACTGTTTCTGTCTGAGCCTTTCCACAACCGCCTAATACCATAACAAGTGATAAACTGCAAATAAGTAATACATTTTTAATTTTCATAATATAAACTCCTCTATTCTATCTATTTTTCTGTTTCATACGGCCATGTGAACACGAACAGAAATGCGCCAGAGTTCATTTTAACATAAGCTTTCGTTTGCAACAACTCAACCGGATACTTTTCATTACATCGAAAGATCCATTAGCGCGCGAATATGAATATCCACACTATCCAAACACGGTAAAATACAATTATCATCATTTAATAACAAAGGAATCTCTGTACAGCCTAAAATGACAGCTTCAATCTGATCCTTTTCTTTCATCTTGCCCAGAATATCATTAAATTCCTTACGAGTACTTTCTTTCACAATTCCCTGCTCAAGCTCTTCAAAAATACGTTTTGCAATCAGCTCTCTGTCCTCTTTGTCAGGTACAAAAACTTCAATACCGGCTTCTCGCAAATCCTTTTTCATATAGTCCTTTTCCATAGTAAAAATGGTACCGAGAAGTCCAACTCTCTGGTAACCCTTTTGAATAGTTTCCACGCAAACTACCTTTGGAATACTAATTAAATTCACATTCGTTTTTTTCTGGATTTCATCAATGACTATATGCATCGTTCCGGCTGTTAGAGATATCACCTTGGCTCCGCCGTCTGCCAATGCCTTTACCTTTTCGGAAAGATAATCAGAAAGACTTTCATAATCCTCGTTTGATACCATATCCCAGGCTTTTCTAAAATTCACACTTTCAATTGCCAAATCCGGCATCTCTTTTCCGTTAGTTCTTTGATCAATTCTGGTATTTAATTCTTTATAATACATAAGGGTAGATTCCGGTCCGGTTCCCCCCACCAATCCAATCTTTTTCATATATTCCTCTTTTCTATCTTCTAAAATTTTCGTGTCCACGACCGGTACCGAACTATCATGGAATTCATAGAACCCGCTAAGAAAGGAGCTTTTCGACCACTACCTAGTCGATTGTCTTCAAAGTGTCTTCAAGTCTGCTTAATATTATTCCGATCGATTATTCTGTCCATTGGTAGGTCATAAAACTTCAAATTCTTACGACATTAGCGACAAACTATTTATACAATTATTCACCCACACGAAGGTTTTTAACCGTTACCTTTTCTAGCTTTATATCGCTATAATAACGCATTCCACCTTCTCCTACTGGAGACTGTGCTTCAATTCCTACCTTAATTGACTTTTGGGCTGGTAAATGAAATAAACGGATCATATTATACGTTTCTCCATCAAGTGAATAATGTGCAGAGAAAATATCTCCTACTCTGCATACTTTTAACCACATATAATCCTGATCTATATTACATCCATTAGCATCGTCGCTAATCTGATTTGTTACAACACATACTGCTGCATTAGTTCCAAAGTCAGATTTTTCAAATGCTGCTTTCATCCATACATATTCATCCTGAATACACATAATAGCGCATGCGTCATATACATACTTATGATTCGGCTTAACTTTTACACTAAATACAAAATCCCCTTCAACATCTGTATAGAAAAATGGTGCATTTGCAACAGGCGTCGATATTGTACCATCTGAATTTGGAATAGGATTATTAAACCAATCAGTATTAGACGGTGCAAAAATTACCACTTCTCCATTCTCATTAATCATCTGACTTTCATTAAGCCATTTCCAATTTGCTAAATCCATAGTAAATAACCTCCTATCTAACTAATAACTTTTACCTAAACTGTCAGTCCACCACCTAGAACCCCATTGTGGCATAGACTGCATATAAAATAATTTTTCATCCATGCCTCCACATAAAATTGGAATTCCTTTTTGGACTCTATAAATTAGTAGCATATATTCCTGTTAATAACTGAACAATGATTGAAACTACCGATATCATAGTCCAACAACAAAATCCCAGAACTATAGGTTTGCCACCCTTTTTGACTAAACTTACAATATTAGTATTAAGGCCAATAGCACTCATAGCCATTGAAATAAAGAACTTGGCTAACCACTTCATCCAACCTACATATTTTCCCATATAAAAAATGCTAAAACCATTTTCTGGTAACATACCTACAACCGTTGTTATAAGCGATGCCCCAACAAAGAACAAAATAAACCAAGGAAATACTTTCTTAAATGAAAATGAATCACCTGTACTCTCAGCCTTAGATTTTTTCATTCTATAAAATGCCAATATCATCGTGATTGGAATGATTGCAAGGGTTCTTGTAAGTTTTACTGTCACAGCTGTAGATAAAATCTGATTACAACCATATATTTCCTCTGCAGTTGATGCAGCTGCTGTTACTGAACTTGTATCATTAACTGCTGTTCCGGCAAAAACCGCAAATCCTTCACTTCCCATCCCAATCATATGACCAAGCGTCGGAAAAATAAGTGCAGCCAAAACATTAAAAAGAAAAATAACCGATATAGCCTGAGCTATTTCCTCATCATCAGCATCTATTACTGGGGCAGTTGCTGCAATCGCAGAGCCACCACAAATTGATGATCCAACTCCTATAAGCGTTGCGATTTTTCCATCTATTTTTAGAATCTTCATCATTACAAAAGCAACAATTAACGATGTACTAATAGTACAAATAATTACAGGCAAGCTCTTTATTCCAACCTTAGCAATTGTTCCAAGATTAAGAGAAAACCCTAAAATAATAACTGCCCATTGTAATATTTTTTTCGATGTAAACTTGATTCCATCCTTCATATAATCAGATGGTGCAAACTTAGGTAAAATAAGCGTAATTATCATACCAATCAGAATAGCGAATACAGGTGCTCCAACAACATCTAACTTAACACCAGCAATATTTGCAACACCAAGTATTGTTGCAACTGCAGCAATTACAATGCACAAAATAATTCCATATATCTTTGCTA
>JAZUKG010000113.1:0-17116 GCA_045643145.1 Lachnospiraceae bacterium
ATTGCTTTAGAACTTGATAATGTTAAACAAAATATTGAGGGACATTTAATCAAAAAAGTAATTGTTGTTCCAAATAAGATAGTTAATATTGTTATTGTTTAAGCGAACTAAATTAGTTCGCTTTTTTAGTAGTATAATTAAAAAAGGAGGTATTTGATAATGTTGGATAAGTCTTATTATGATAAGACCGATGAGATCATCGAGTTCTATGGTAAAAAAGCGAGTTCCCTGATTCCTATTATGCAGGATATTCAGGCAGAATATCGTTATCTGCCACCGGAATTATTAAAGTATATTGCGAAAAAACTTAACATCACAGAAGCAAAAGCATACAGTGTTGCAACCTTTTATGAAAACTTCTCTTTTGATCAGAAAGGTAAATATGTCATTAAGGTTTGTGATGGTACAGCATGTCATGTACGCCGAGGAACGGATGTACTGGATAAATTAAAGGAGATTTTGGCATTAAAACCGGGCCAGACAACGACACAGGATATGCTTTTTACATTGGAAACCGTATCCTGTCTGGGTGCTTGCGGACTCGCACCGGTTCTTACCATTAACGATGTGGTACATCCTGCAATGACTCCGGATAAGGTAACAGACCTTATCAATGAAATCAAAAAAGAGGAGGGGATGGCATGAGAATCGGTAACAGAGAAGAATTAAAAGCAGTTAGAAAAATTGCCAAAGAATCGATGCAGAATGAAAAGTACAGAGTACTGGTTTGTGCAGGTACCGGATGTTTAGCCGGCGGTTCTGAAAAAATCTATAACAAGCTCCTTGAATTAGCACAGGCTAATGGACAGAATGTAAATGTGTCCGTAGAATTTGGTGAAGGAATTGCCCATAACAGTGATGGCTCATGTCCGGTAAACGGAGATTGTGCCGGTATCAAAAAGAGTGGTTGTCACGGCTTTTGTGAAATGGGACCATTGGTACGTATTGAGCCAATCAATGTGCTTTATATCAAGGTAAAAGAAGAAGACTGTGAGGAAATCTTTGAAAAGACCATTCTGAACGGGGAACCGATTGAACGTCTTCTTTATCATATTGACGGTGTTTCTTATAAAGCACAGGAGGATATTCCTTTCTATGCAAAGCAGACCAGACTGGTTTTGAAAAACTGTGGACACATTGATTCAGAACATATCTCTGAGTATTTTGCAGTGGATGGCTATTCTGCTCTGGAAAAAGCGCTTTTTGAAATGAAACCGGAGGAAGTAATTGATTGTATTTATGATTCAGAGCTTCGTGGTCGTGGAGGCGGTGGTTTCCAGACCGGTTATAAATGGAAACAGGTAGCGCGTCAGGAAGAAAAAATCCGTTATGTAGTATGTAACGGTGACGAAGGTGACCCGGGCGCATTTATGGATCGTTCCGTTATGGAAGGTGATCCGCATAAAATGATCGAGGGTATGATTATTGCAGGTTATGCAGTGGGTGCACAGGAAGGTTATATTTATGTGCGTGCAGAATATCCTCTGGCAATCAAGAGATTAAAGCTCGCAATTGCACAGGCCGAAGAAGCAGGTCTTTTGGGAGATAATATTTTAGGCTCAGGATATTCTTTCAAGCTCAACATCAACCGCGGTGCCGGTGCTTTCGTATGTGGTGAAGGATCAGCCCTTACTGCATCTATCGAGGGTGAGCGAGGAATGCCTAGAACCAAGCCGCCACGTACAGTTGAACAGGGACTTTTTGGCAAGCCTACTGTATTAAACAATGTAGAAACCTATGCCAACGTTCCGATGATTATCACAAACGGTGCAGATTGGTACAAGGGAATTGGTACAGAAAAGAGTCCGGGAACCAAGGCATTTGCGGTAACCGGCAGTATCAAAAACACAGGTCTGATTGAAGTACCTATGGGAACCACTCTTCGTGAAATCGTATATGATATCGGTGGTGGTATTAAAAATGATAAAGAATTTAAGGCAGTTCAGATCGGAGGACCTTCCGGCGGATGTCTGATTGGTACGGATTTGGATCTCCCGCTGGATTTCGATTCCTTAAAGAAACGAGGTGCCATGATTGGTTCCGGCGGACTCGTTATCATGGACGAGGATACCTGTATGGTAGAAGTAGCGAGATTCTTTATGAACTTTACACAGAATGAATCCTGCGGTAAATGTATTCCATGTCGTGAAGGTACCAAGAGAATGCTCGAGTTGTTGGAGGAAATCGTAGCCGGTAATGGAACGATGGAACATCTCGATATGCTCGAAGAACTCGGAACAGCGATTACAGATACTTCTCTTTGCGGACTCGGAAAAAGTGCTGCTCTTCCGGTACTTTCTACACTCAGAACCTTTAGAGATGAATACATTGAACATGTAGTAGATAGAAAATGTCGTACCGGAGTATGTAAATCCCTTTGCAGTATCAAGATTGATCCTGAGAAGTGCAAGGGCTGCAGTAAGTGTGCGAGAAACTGTCCTGTGAATGCAATCGAAGGGCAGATTAAAAATCCGTTTACGATTGATCAGAGTAAATGTATTAAGTGCGGCGCATGTTTGGAAAATTGTCCATTTGGCGCAATCAGCAGAGGTTAATAGTTAGGGAGGATAAAATGGATTACATTACAATAGATGGAAAATGCGTCCCTATTGAGGGTGAAAAAAACATTTTGATGCTTATTCGTAAAGCAGGGATTAACCTTCCGACATTCTGCTATCACTCAGAACTGAGTGTATACGGCGCTTGCAGAATGTGTATGGTTGAGGATGAAAGAGGCAGATTGATGGCTTCCTGTTCAGAACAGCCAAGACCGGGAATGGTAATCAGAACCAACACGAAAAAGCTGAGAAAATACAGAAAACTGATTGTTGAATTATTACTGGCATCTCATTGCGGAGATTGTACCGTTTGTACCAGAAATGGTAACTGTGAGCTTCAGAGTATCGCATTTACAGTAGGTATTCACAATGTCAGATTTAAAAATACCAAGGAAATCGAACCGATTGATTTATCATCACCGAGTATCGTTCGTGATCCTAACAAATGTATTTTATGTGGTGACTGTGTCAGAACCTGTTCTGAAATTCAGGCAGTTGGTGCGATTGATTTTGCAAACCGTGGTGCAAAAGCCAAGGTATGTCCTGCTTTTGACAGACCACTCGCAGAAACAGATTGTGTAGGCTGCGGACAGTGTAGGGTCGTATGTCCTACCGGTGCATTATCAGTTAATACCAATGTAACCGATGTATGGGATGCGATTGCAAACCCGGATATCAGAGTGGTGGCACAGATAGCACCTGCAGTCAGAATTGCAGTTGGCGATAAATTTGGTATGCCAAAGGGCGAAAATGTAATGGGTAAACTGGTTTCAGCTCTTCGTATGATGGGCTTTGACAAGGTTTATGATACAAACTTTGGTGCGGACCTTACTGTTATGGAGGAATCCAAAGAGCTGGCAGAGCGTTTGGAAAAGGGCGAAAAGCTCCCGCTGTTTACCAGCTGCTGTCCGGGATGGGTGAAATTCTGTGAAACAAAATATCCGGAATTTGCCTCAAATATCTCAACCTGTCGTTCGCCTCAGGGTATGTTCTCTGCGGTTGTAAAAGAGTATTACAAAGAGCAGGATCAGGCAGATGAAATGCAGACTTATGTCGTATCCATCATGCCTTGTACCGCTAAAAAAGCAGAAATTTTAAGACCTGATAACTTTACAGAAGGCAGACAGGATACAGACAGAGTATTAACTACCATTGAAATTATTCGTATGATTCGTCAGGCCGGTATTAAATTCGATGAACTGAAAAATGAAGCACCGGATATGCCGTTTGGTATGGCAAGTGGTGCGGCATCTATCTTTGGTGTAACCGGTGGTGTAACAGAAGCCGTTCTCAGACACCTCGCTGCGGATAAAGGATATTCCGCATTTGAACAGATCAAATTCTCCGGAGTTCGTGGAACAGAGGGTATCAAGGAAGCGAGCTTTGCATTGGGAGATCGTGAAGTAAAGATTGCAGTGGTTCATGGCCTGGCCAATGCCGGAAAGGTTTTAGACGGCATCAAAGCCGGAGAACTTCAATATGACTTTGTGGAAGTAATGGCATGTCGTAACGGTTGTATTGCCGGTGGTGGTCAGCCTCTTCCAATCGGTCCGAGAACAAAGGCCGGACGTATTGAAGGTATTTATCAGGTTGACCTCGATTCACAGATGCGAGTTTCTGATGAAAACCCAATCATTGCGCAGACATATCGTGAAGTGATTGCCGGTAATGAGCATAAGCTTTTACACAGAACCGGACTTCATGAATAAAACTTATTTAGATTTTGATGGAAATATAAAAGGTGCAGTATTTAGTACTGCACCTTTCTTTATGATAGAATTAAAAGGTTTCAAAATGAATGTATTTGCTTTCAGGAATTGAGATGGAAATGTCCTGCTTTTTGATATATTTATCAAAGAAATCCAGGTGGCATTTACACAGGTTTTCATGCATGACATCAGCCGGTATTTTCCCTGTTACGGCTGCTATTTGAAAGAAAAACTTTACATCGGCAAACGCAATATGTTTTATCTGTTTAAAGGTAGCGTAGTAAGCAGGCTGTGTTTTATTAAGCATCGGTTTGGTTTCTACGCTTACATTATTTTCGCTGCAAATTTGAAAGAAAGGTTTGGTCATGGTCTTTCCTTCGTAATCTCCAAACAGACCGCCGTCAATATTGATGCCGCAGGTAATTTCATCGCTGGCCTGGCACAGAGCGTATGCGGTGGATCCGCCGATAGAATGACCGGATGCGCCGACTCCTTTGGAGAAATCAATGATATCTGCAAATTCTTTTTTGGCCGTTTCCAAAATAAACAAAGAATCTGCCAACCACTCAGCCTGACGATCTACTAAAAAGCGATTGTAACGATTTTGCACTCGAGTAAATTCTTCATAAAGCTTTGCCGGCTCACCTTTTTTCTTTTGCAGTCTGGACATGGCGATGAGTCCCGGAAGGAACGGCTGAATCTGGCGTTTCATAATAGAAGGGTCAAAGGATACGTGGCTTCCGTCATTGTAGGATGTAACCATAGCTTCATAGGAATGTCCTATAGAGAGTACAATATAGCCGTGAGAAGCAATTTCTGCACATAAAAAGCTGTTTCCCTCCTGATAGGATTTATAGCCATGACTAAATAAAATCAGAGGAAATTTTTCTCCATCGGAAAAGGGAGCGTCCTCATAGAAAGGGGCATCATTTTTGCCTTCCCGGCATTGTTTGTCATAATCCATTTTCAGAAAGTATTCCTTGGACATGGCCAGCATCACTTCTCGGGAAATCAGATGCGCTTTCTTTAAGCCGGCTGTTTTAGTAGCATCTGCAGGATAATACATTCGAACAGAAAGTTTACGATTCTCTTTTCCCGCATTTGGACCGAGCTTTTCGATACGGTCTGAATCTGTAAAAGTATAGGTTTTGGTTCCGACAGGGTAGTTTCCGGTAGGGGTTGGTGTATTCATAATAGTTCCTCTCTTAGTTTTCATATTTGGCCGGATCGATGGGATCATCTCCGAGCAGATAAGCAATGGTTTTAGCCAGCGTCTCAAATACCGGACGCGGGGAGTAAGAAACGCTCATAGGTCCGTATGAGTAGCATTGGCTGACAATACAGTTTCTTTCAATACCGCCATACGCACAGGAGATGAACTGCATAATATCTTCTAACGGGACGCGCGGCTTGCAGTCTCCATTGGCTATTTTTTCGGATATAAGCTTTACCGTGCATTTGGTCAGATGTTCCATATTGCCCTCCTGCTCAATACCGCCCAGAATTTTCTGTACCCTGTCCGGTTCGTTGATAGCGAGGACCGATAAGTCGAAATTTATCTTTTGTACATCCATCAGACTTTGTTCCATTCGGTCTGCTAACAGCATACAGATGGCATAGCTGAACTTACCGGGAGGACAGTCTTTGAAGCTTTCAAAAATCTGATCCGTCTCTGCGATAATATTAAAATTCTGTCTAAGCTTTATAATCATGGCCTGTAAAATGGCATCCAAATCCGGATAGAATCTGTAAATTCCGCCCTGAGACAGACCGGTTTCTTTTATAATGTCCATCATGGTAACTGCGCTGACCGGTTTTCTCAGACATACCTGATAAGCGGCATCTACAATGGCCTGTTTTTTTTGCATGATATATTCTTCTGATACTTTTGGCATATGAACTCCTAAACATAAATAAAAATGAAACTTGTTTCATTTTTATTTTAGAGAAATTGAAAAGAGTTGTCAAGATAAAATAAATCTATATTCCAAAGTGCAGATATGATATGATAATAGGGAATGTAGAATTGGAGAAATAGTAATGAAGGATTTCTTTATTGAGGCAAAAAAAATAGAAGCTGCCAAGGAGCAGCTGGAGGATGTGCTGGATATTGCGGGAAAGATTCGAAATGCAATCGTAGGTCTGATCGGAGTCGGATTTTTGGGCTATTTTCAGTATCAAACAAATATGATACAGTTGCTGCTTGAATCTGATGAGAAAGCGGTGCTTAAGGTGGCTGTCTTTGCTTTTTTTGCTATCTTTATTATCATGGCACTTTATCCATTGGTAGAATTGATTGTTATAGGTGTGGCAAAAAAGAATCCATCCGGACCGTTGCTTTTTAAATGGATCCTTTTTCGGACTATGTGTGAGGGAATTCCCTATATATTAACAGGAATGATTTTTATGGGAGCCGGTATTTATGTTATGATATCAGGCCATGGACTGCAATTCTTTGCCGGAGGATTGACAGTCTTTTTGATGGGCTTTATGGCGTTTACCAGCGGAGGCTTCCATTTATATAAAAATGTGACTCAGTACCGGGCATATCTGGAGGGAAGAAATCCTTTTGATAATCCGACAAAAATGGATCAAATCATAAATTATTATGCTGAGAATCATATGCCGCTGATTGGCGGTCTGATATTTATTGGCGGCTCATTTATGACTCTTTCTGCAGCATATTCTATACCGGAAATAGAAACGATAGGTGTTGTTATCATGACATTTTTTGCATTACTTATGATGGCTATAGGGGGAGCCCTGATTTATTTTGCAGTCAAGCAGTATGACAAATTTGTAGATTAAATGTGGTTCTTGTATCACGTAAAATAGATAAAACATAACCAATCGACGTAATGAATTAAGGAGAATGAAGTATGAATACTTATGAAAACACTCGAGAATTTGCTCTTGCATGTGACGAAAAGGATGCATTGGCATATTTAAGAGATAAATTTTATACCAAAGAAGGCCAGATTTACATGGACGGTAATTCGCTGGGGCTTTGTTCCAAGCCGGCAGAAGCTGCCGTGCAAAGAGCTTTATCTGACTGGAAAGAATATGGTATCAATTTATGGACAGGTGCACCGACCAATTACTTTTTGTATCATGATGTGATTGGTGCAAAACTTGCCAAAATTATCAACGCCCATGAGGATGAGGTAACTGTTTGTGCCAATACGACATTAAATGTACATCAGGTGATTGCCACCTTTTATAAACCGACTGAAACGAGAAATAAAATCGTCATTGATAATCTGAATTTCCCGACAGACCGTTATGCAGTGGAAAGTCAGTTAAAGGCCAGGGGCTATCAGCTGTCAGAGGTTCTCAAAGTAGTAGAAAGCAGAGATGGCAGCACACTTTGTGAGGAGGATATTTTAAACAGCTTTACAGAGGATGTAGCGCTGGTACTTTTACCGAGCGTATTATATCGCTCCAGCCAGCTTCTTGACTTAAAGAAACTGACACAGGCAGCTCATGCCAAGGGAATTTTAATCGGATTTGATCTGTGTCACAGTATCGGAAATGTCGATCATGACTTTAAAGATATTGATTGTGATTTCGCACTTTGGTGTGACTATAAATATTTATCCGGTGGACCGGGGGCGGTAGCAGGTTTATATGTGAACCGTAAACATTTTGATAAAGAGGTCGGACTCGCTGGCTGGTGGGGAAACCGAAAGGATACACAGTTTGAACTGCGTGATCACTATGAACCGACTCAGAATGCCGGAGCATGGCAGACCGGTACCGGATGTATCTTATCGCTGGCAGCCATCGACGGAGCTTTGGATGTATTTGAACAGGTTGAGATGAAGGACCTCAGAGCGAAATCTCTGGATTTAACTAGGTATTTAATGCATCTGATTGATACAGAGCTTAGCCGGTATGGATTTAGCACCGCAAATCCCAGAGAGGATGCTATGCGAGGCGGTCATGTAGCATTGGTTCATGAGGATGCTATTCGTATCAATGAAGCATTGAAGGCAGCAGATGTGATTCCGGATTTCCGCTATCCGAATATTATTCGATTAGCTCCGGTTCCGCAGTATATTCGTTATATTGATGTGTATGAACTGGTTCAGAGAATCAAAACGATTATGGAAAACCATGAATATGAGAAATATGAAAATAAAGCCGGTACAGTAGCATAAGTAAGTGATAGAAAAGAGGCCTGAGCATAATTGCTCAGGCCTCTTGTTGCTTTTTTGTTGAGTTATAGTTTAGGATTATTCTTCACGAACTGTAGAGGTTGTTACAGTTGAAACAGAACCCATAGAATCAAAGCATGAATAATCAAGTCCGATTGCATCTGCTGTTTCAGAGTTAACTGTGATTAATCCGCCGTCTACCAAGTACATATCCTTCATAGTTGTGATTCCCTTGGTTAATGCTTCATAAGCGATATCAGCAGTCTGAACACCAAGCTGTGGATAGTTTACACCACAAGTTGTGAAAGCACCCTGAATAACGAATTCGTCAGCACCTGTGTAGTGAGGAATCTTTGCATTGATAAATTCCTGATAAATAGCGAGCTCAGCTGCCATGATTACATTATCAGTAGGTGTGAATACAGCGTCAACTCCTGAAGAGATGAGAACGGTTGCTGCAGAAATAACTTCTTCGTTGGTATTTCCGGTAGCTTCTACATATTCAAGTCCGTGTGAATCACAGAAAGCTTTTGCGTCAGCTATTGGTCTTTCTGAGTTGATTTCGTTCTGAGAATAGAGAAGACCAACTTTCTTGGTATCCGGATTCTGAGCGAGCATCATTTCCATGATAAGTTCTGTATTCAGAGCATCTGATGTACCGGTGATATAATCAAAACCGGTAAGTTCAGCAGTTTCAGGATCTGAAACGGAAGCGTAGATAACAGGTGTCTTGCTATCCTTTGCTGATACAGCAGCTACCTGAGCTGCCAGTGTAGCGATTGGGATGAGTGCATCAACGCCTTCAGCGATTGCCTGATCATAAATCTGCTTTAATGTTGTCTGGTCATTCTGACCTGAGTAGATGTCATATTTGATGGTTACGCCTTCCTTTTGGGCGATGACATCCAGTTCCTTGGCAATACTGTCTGCGATTTCATCGAGAGCGATGTGATCCATCTGCTTTACGATGGCGATTTTGATTGTGCCGTCGTTTTTTGCCGCATTGCCACAACCGGTAGTAAAGCTCAGGCAGAGAATCAGGCAGAGCATGATTGCTAAAAGTTTACGTGTTTTCATAATTTTTCCTCCTCTTAATCTTGAATATATTTATTCTATAATAAAATAGCGAAAAATCGACTAAAAGTCAACTTTTCGCTACATTGCGTTTCAATATTTGCATATTTTTTTATTTGGACAATAAAATACGGTCATTATCCAAATCCTTACCGGTTCCCTGACGGAATTTTTCCAAAAGGTCATCTACGGTAAGTCCGGCTCTTTCGTCTCCCTTGACATCCAGGATGATATTTCCGTCTGACATGAGGAAAGTACGATTTCCCAGTTCCAGAGCCTGATGCATGTTGTGGGTAATCATCATACAAGTGATTTTATCTTTATCCACGATTTCTTTGGTAAGGCTTAATACCTTTTCTGCAGTTCCCGGGTCAAGGGCTGCTGTATGCTCATCCAAAAGAAGAATCTTTGGAGTGGTCATGGTTGCCATGAGAAGAGTAAGTGCCTGTCTCTGGCCACCGGAAAGCAGACCAACCGGCTGTTTCATACGGTCTTCCAGTCCCATATCTAAAAGAGCGAGTTTCTCGCGAAAGATTTCTTTGTCTTTTTTATTCAAAGTAGAGAAAAGAGAAGCTTTTTCACCGGCACGTACATAGGCCAGTGCGAGATTCTCTTCAATTGTCATATTCGGAGCAGTTCCTTTCAGAGGATCCTGGAACATACGGCCGATTACCTTGGAGCGTTTATGCTCCGGAAGATATGTGATATCTTCACCGTCTAATACCACATTTCCGTTATCTACATAAAAGGATCCGGCTATCGCATTGAACAGAGTGGATTTGCCGGCTCCGTTGGATCCGATGATGGTTACAAAGTCGCCGGGAGCTAAATGAACGCTGAGTCCGTCGAGTGCTGTCTTGGCATTTACGGTTCCCGGATTAAAGGTTTTAGAAATATGTTCAAGCTTAAGCATTGGCATTACCTCCTTTTGCAGCATTTTTCTTTTGTTTCTGGAAGGCAAGCCATGCCTGGAAGGTCGGTGCATAGATAGCCAGAGCGACTACAATAGCTGTCATAAGCTTCAGACCCTGAACAGGAATTACTTTTGTATACAGAATGATTGCATAAATCATACGGTAAATAATAGAACCGATGATGGCAGCAATTACACCCTTTAAGATGCTTCGTTTTCCCAGACAGGATTCACCGATAATGAGGCAGGCCAGTGCGATTACGACAATACCTGTACCTGAGTTGATATCAACCGTGCTCTGATACTGACCAACCAATGCTCCGGAAATAGCAGTCAGTGCATTAGCGATTGCCAGTCCGACTGTAATGGTAAAGGTCGGATTAATAGAAGAAGCACGAACCATGTCGATGTTGTCTCCTGAAGCACGAATCATCAGACCTAAACGTGTTCCGAGGAAAGCAAAAACCAAACCGCTGATGATCAGAACAATCACTCCGGCCAGAATGGCTTCATTCCAGCTTCCGCCGATTCCGGTTGCCTGAAACATAGAAAACAGAGTTTCGGTTTTTAACAGGCTGACATTTGAAGACCAGCCCATAACCATCAGGTTGATGGTATACAATCCTGTATTTGTAATGATACCTGCGAGGATAGCAGGTACGCCCATCTTTGTCTGAAGAAATGCAGTTACGATTCCTGCGAGGCTTCCGGCTAGTAATGCTCCCACAAATGCCAGATACGGATGTCCTGCGGCGCACATGGTAACAGAAACTGCAGCACCTAAAACGAAACAACCGTCAGTTGTTAAATCGGCAATATTCAGTATTCGAAAACTGATAAATAATGCCAGTGGAACGAGCGCATACAGAAAACCGAGCTCTAATGCGGTCTGTAATATAAAAATCATAAAAATCTCCTTTCACAGCTTCCTTATTTTACTTAAAACTACATAAAAAAGCACACATATTTAATTATAAGGAAAATAGGAAAATATTCAAGATTTCATTTGCTATTTTCTCTCCTATGAAACAGGGTGAACCGTTTGCAATGACAAAAATTTGATTTATAATTATCTTAATAAAAAGAAAAGGGATATCGAAATATGAATCGAAAAGACGGATTTCTGATATTGATCATTTTGATATTGGCCGGCATCCTGGAGCTTTTATTTGGCATTCGCTCGCAGGGAAGTCAGGTCATCATTACTTCAAACGGACAACAATACGGAATATATGATTTACATAGTGAGCAGAGAATCGTCGTAAACTGCGATACGAGATATAACGTGGTAGTCATTCAGGACGGAAGTGTTTTTATAGAAGATGCAAACTGCCCGGACAAATATTGTATGAAGCAGGGAAAGATGAGCGATGCTTCCAAAAGTCTGATTTGTCTTCCTCATAAACTGGTAGTTGAGGTGAAAAAGACAAAGTCAGATGGAGAAAGTACTCAAATCGATGCAGTATCGCAGTAACGCTATAAAAGGAATCAGAAAAGAGACAGGACGGATAAGAAACGTGTCAAATAAAAAAGAAGGAAAAGAAAAAAGGAAGCAGGAAACAATTGCACAAAGAATAGCCAGGATGGGGATACTGGTGGCACTTGCCATGATTTTCAGCTATGTAGAAGTATTGATTCCGTTTTCCGTCGGAATACCGGGAGTGAAGCTGGGAATTGCCAATCTGGTGGTGGTAACCGGTGTTTTTCTGTTTCCTAAAAAAGAAGTCTTTTTGATATCGCTGGTGCGTATTATTTTAATGGGACTATTATTTGGAACCGGACTTTCACTGATTTACAGTTTGACAGGGGGAATCTTGAGCTTTCTGGTTATGATTTTGGGACAGCGCTCGGGTGGATTGTCTGTTGGCGGAATCAGCATATTGGGAGCTGTGTCTCATAACATCGGACAGCTCGTGGCTGCCATGATTATCCTGGGTAATATCAGAATCGGTGTGTATCTGCCGGTTTTAATGGTTGCCGGTATCATCACAGGGTGTATCATCGGTAATGTATCCGATCAGCTGATGAAAAGATTGAAAAAACTCGCAATCTTTCGTATTTATTCATAAATACTAAAGAGTTCTTAAGATGACTTGTTAATGCTGCGTTGCTATACTTATTTTGTAGTAAAGTATGTATCAAGTATGGAGTGAAAATATTATGAAAAAACGTATGATGATGATGGCAGTGGGGATTATGTGTTTTTCACTGCTGACAGCCTGTCAAAAACAGAATGATCCTAAAGTCAGTCAGACTGAAAATACAGAAGCGGTTTTGGAAAATCAGGAAGATCCAAAAGAGACAGACGAAAATTCGGAAAATGAAGTTTTGACATTAAAGCTTCCGGATTATGAATTTACTCGAGAAAATCTGCCTAAAATGGATGGTTCTACCTCGCTGGTTCCGCTCGGAAAGGCTTTGGTAAGCGCTCTTCTCGGAGAGACTGAGGAGAAAGCAGAGGAACTGGTCTCCTTTAACAAGACCACACAGTCCTACCGCAACCTTATGTACGGAGAATGCGAACTGGTATTGGGAAGCTGGCCAAATGAGGCTGTATTTGAAGAAATGAAGGAGGAAAACTTTGATTGTCTGATGGAGGAAATTTCGACAGAAGCGCTGATTTTTGTCGTAAATGAAAACAATCCGGTGGATAATCTGACCACTGAGCAGATACGAGATATATATTCCGGCAAGATTACCAACTGGTCTGAAGTCGGCGGTAATGACGAGGCAATCGACGCCTTTCAGAGAAACCAGGGTTCCGGCTCACAGGCTTTGATGGAAAAACTGGTTATGCAGGATCTGGAAATGACCGAGGCACCGGAGTCATACATGATTGGCAGCATGGGAGAACTCATGGAGGCAGTCAAAAATTATGATAATTCTGCGACTGCGCTGGGATATTCTGTTTATTATTATGCCAACGATATGAAAATGGCAGAGGGTCTTAAAATCATATCTGTAGATGGTGTGATGCCGGATGCAGATACTATTCGACAAAAGAAATATCCGCATACCAATGCATATTATTGTGCGATTGACAAGGCCAGCGAGGAAGGCAGTGCACAGAGAATTATATATGACTGGCTGGTTAGCGAGGAAGGTCAAAAGCTCGTTGCCGGTCAGGGATATGTTTCTATTTTAGATACCGGCATTGCCGGCAGGGAGACACCGCTGGTTACCAATCGATATACGAGAAAATCACAGGAGTTCATTGATGATTTGGATAGCAGCACTGAATACGGAATGCTGTATCCGTTTGTCGGAGAACTCATATATACCTCAGACAAAGACGGATATTCTTTTATGGCAGGAAAGAAAAAGGGCCTTATGGATGAAAATGGTTGTATTGTGGTAGATCCGGTTTATACAGAATGTTCACTTTTGGGATATTATGACGGCGCCGAACATGCGCTTCCGTTTTGGGTATTGGAAAAAACAATAGAGACAGATAATAAAGAGGAAAGCGAGCGCTTTTTCGGGCTTCTCTCCTTTGATGGAAAAATAGTACTGGATTGTAAGTATGATGCAATCTATGCCGGTGCAGACGGAATCGTGGTCAGAGAAAGCTACGACAAACCGGAGTTTACATTGCTTGATTTCCAGGGAAATGTTTTATTGTCAAACCGGGATGTAGCAATCGAATCGCCCTATTTTTACATTGATATGTCAGATGGGGAAGGCATTTTGACCGTTCAGGATGATGAACAGTATTATTTTATAGATACAAAGGGGAAAAAACTCTTTGATCAATGCTTTGATTATGCATCCGCATTCTATCATGGAAGGGCGGTTGTCTGTCAGAATGATAGATACGGTATCATAGATACCAAAGGAAATTTCATTCTTCGCATGGAATATGATTGGACAAATGTAACCGATGAGAACTTTTTATTTGCCAGCAACGGGGAAACAGAGTTCCTTTTTGATAAAGAAGGAAAATATCTTTCGGAGGTAGAAGGCGCATATAATATATTTACGGATTCAGACGGAAATTATTGCATGTATACAGATCAAGATGCGGATGAATCGGTTGTTTTCAAAAGTCCGGATGGAAAACCGGCCTATTCCTTTGTACCACAGCGCGAGGAATTTGTAGGAAATCATGCACTTTTTTCTCATTTAGACGGAAAAAAACTGATCGTAACAAACAAAAAAACAGGAGAGGAAGAATCCTTTGAAGGCTATGACGGAATCAATCAGATTTTTGGTAGCGGAATGATTGGAGAAGGCTATTCGGGATCAGCCCGCGATCTGCCGTATTATACTCTGTATAGCTATGGTGAGGATCCAATGGATGAAAAGACGACTTTGCTGGATCAGAACTTGGATCCGATTTTGGAGGTAAACGGAAGCATTTCTTATCTGCAGGATATGGCCAATGAAAAGATTTATTTTGTAGTATATGAGGTGGAAAGCGGAAGACATCGACTTTATTCAGAGGATTTACAGGAAATTTGCACGAGTGAAAACTGGCCAATTGTTTGCAATGATAAAATTATGACTTATAATAATTATTGTACAACCTGTATTGATTTAGATGGCAACATTGTATTTTGTTATGGCTTTACGGGTTCGTATGATGACTAAAGAAACTTAATAAAAGAAATGGATGTAACCAATGGAGGGAAATATGGGTAATAAGAAGGTAGCTGTAGTATGGTCCAGTCCAAACACGGATGGTCTGACTGCAAATGCAAAAAAACAGTTTATTCACGGACTGGAAAAAGCCGGTGCTGTAGTAGATGAAATTCATTTAAATAAAATGAAAATGGATCATTGTCTTGCCTGCGGGAATGGCTGGGGAAGCTGTAGAGAAAAAGGTGAGTGCGTATTAAACGATGCATTTGCGGATGTATATCAAAGACTGGTGGATGCAGACGGTATCGTATTTGTTTCAGCTGTTTACTGGTCTGATTTGACAGAGCAGTTCAAGGCACTGATTGACAGACTCAGAAGATGTGAGGCAACAAAAAATCATTTCCTTGCAGATAAGAGATGTGTATTGGTGGCATGTGCCGGCGGAACAGGACGAGGCACGATAGAATGTCTCGGCAATCTGGAGCTCGCACTTACTCATATGGGAATGAGAGCTTATGACAGAATCCCGGTCAATCGATACAACTGCCCATATATTCTGCCTGCACTGGAACAAGCCGGAGCTACTTATGTAGAACGTTTGGAAAACGGCTTTGATATGTATTATTAATAGAGGTAGCAGATGGAAAATATGAAAGTATGTTTATTAAATGATTCTTTTCCGCCGGTAATCGACGGAGTGGCGAATACAGTGGTCAATTATGCTACGATTTTAAAAAAGGAAGGTTTGGCAGATCCGTTCGTAGTAACACCGAGCTTTCCAAATAGTGATGACAGCGGATTTGATTTTCCTGTACTTCGATATAAAAGCTTAAATATCGGAAATCTGGTAGGAGGATACCGAGCAGGTATGCCGTTTAGCGGAACTCTTTTGACAGATATTATCGCTCAAAAGCCGGATATCATTCATACACACTGTCCGGTTATTTCTACAGTGATTGCCAGAGAACTCCGTTCCAAGACAGATGCACCGATTATTTTTACTTATCATACAAAGTTTGACGTAGATATTGCCAAGGCAGTCAGATCAAAACATATCCAAAGTGATGTGGCCAAGTTTTTGGTACGTAACATTTCAGCCTGTGACGAAGTATGGGTTGTCAGTGAAGGTGCCGGAGAAAACTTAAAATCTCTGGGATATCAGGGCGATGTCGTCGTAATGAACAACGGCGTGGACTTCCCAAAGGGAAAAGCAGATGATGCATTGGTAGAACAGGTAGCCGCAGAATACGGACTGGATGTAGATGTTCCGATTCTGATGTTTGTGGGCAGACTTTTCTGGTACAAGGGAATCCGTATTATTGTAGATGCCTTAAAAGAGCTGGCAAAAACACAGGATTTTCGTATGGTTTTTGTAGGAAAAGGTGCGGATGAGGCGGAAATCAAAGCCTATGTATCAGAATGCGGACTGGATAATAAATGTATTTTTACCGGACCGATTTATGACAGAGAAAAGCTGCGTGCTGTCAATACGAGAGGCGATTTGTTCCTGTTTCCGTCTACCTATGATACAAACGGATTGGTAGTCAGAGAGGCAGCAGCCTGCGGACTGGCCAGCATGGTGATCAAAGGAAGCTGTGCTGCAGAAGGAATCACAGACGGAAGAAACGGATTCTTTTGCGAGGAAAATGCACAGTCTATGTATCAAAAACTTTCTGAGGTACTTTCCGATATGGAAATGGTACGTAAAGTCGGAGATATGGCCATGGAGGAGATTTATATGTCGTGGGGTGACAGTGTAAAGGCAGCCCATGAACGTTATCAAATCGTGGCAGACCGTAAAAAGTGCGGACTGGCTCATCCGGAGCATGAAGGTATGTCTGATGAAGTATATCGCGTATCCACAGAAACACTGCTGGCATTAAAACAGATCCGTATCCGTTCATTAGAAGACTATCTGGAAATGAAACAGGATATGACAGCTGCTTATGACAGAATGGATGCCAGATTCCAAAATATGCAGCGTGATATGACGGCAGCACATGACAGGCTGGATGAAAAATTCCAGAATATGCAGCGTGATATGACAGATACCTATGACAAGTTGGATGAGAAATTTCAAAATATGCAGCTGCGACTGAAAAAACACATTCGAGAGATTGAAGA
>JAZUKG010000114.1:0-1549 GCA_045643145.1 Lachnospiraceae bacterium
GAAGAATACTGGGCTTTCAGCCTGCTTAGTTCCATTTCCCGCTGCGTCAGGCGTTTTCTGAGATCATCTATTTCTGCAAGATAGTCCTCTGCTACTGCATCTTTATTTTCAATCTTTGCAGTCATTGCAAGAGGTTTCTTCTCCGGCTGCTTGGAACTGTTTGAAACCACTATCTTTTCCGGATGGAAAAGCGTATCCTCATCCCATGTATCGTAATCTTCGTTCAGTCCCAGGAATATCTGATTTACCCTGTCATACACTTCACTCACATCCACAAGCGAAGAGACCGCACCATAAGTAACCGCATATCTCTGAACCTCCTCATAGGTAAACTCCCTTTTCGGGAATACGGTCTTTAAGACGGCCAGAGTTCTGGTAAACTGAATCTTCAAACCCATGAAATTTTCCATGCAGCGCATCATATAGTCTTCCGGATATCCCAAATGTTGCAGACATCCTGATACAAACTGATCTCCATCCCAGTATTCATCCCATCGTCATGGCTCTTCATGTCTTCGAGAAACATCGACTTAAGTTCAGGAGAAAGCGGAGGCTGGGGAATTTTATTAATTTTTCAAAATCCGGCATGCCATTCGAAAATGGCGGCATATTAAAAGGTCCCGGCATAGTGCTCCTTTCCGGATTGTGCAGATACAATCTGATTTAATCCATAAATGTTCTGTAAAGTGACATGACTCTGTCTGATAGTTCTTCGCTGAAGTCGTTAAGTTCTTCCTCGGTAATGGCTCCATCCCTCATCAGGTAAAACAAATCCATCTCCATTTCGGATCTGCTCGGTGAAATAACTACGCCGGGACTTTTACGGTCTTCTTTGATTCTTTTCTCAAGGGCCCAGAACCTCGATGAGGCTTGTTCGTTGCTCCGGAGAATCTCTATATACTCTTTTGTAAGTTTATCCATATAATTTTCCTGCCAAACAGGTAGCTTGGCACGGAATTTTTTCCAGTCAGATTCTTTTATCATTCCATAATTCAAATGAAGTCACCTCGCATAAAAATAATATAGAAAATCTATACCTCTCTAATATAATTCTGTAATATATTATTTACTGCAGCTACATATAATGAAGCACCATAATAAAAACTCCGTAAATCAGAAAAAGAATCTAATGTCTGGGAAGCTTTGCACAGAACTTAAGATATTCCTGATATTTTTCGCCATTAAAAATGTCCTTTACTCCTTTTTCAAGTTTGCCTGTAATCTCATCCATTTCTGCCTTTCTTGCTTCAGCTGCAGCTTTTGGATCAAAATCCTTTAGCTCGTTAAAGCAAAATCAAGAAAATTTCAAGTTTCCGAGCTAATCACACGTTAAAGCAATAAAGATATCCGGAGATTTTATTCGGAACATGTTATCTTGTTAAACGATATTATTCCAATAATACTGTCCATCGCGAGGCTTAAACAAAAAACATATCTAATCTTTCAAACAACCAACGGGTACAATCTTTACTCCAGCATCTGTTGTATACCCCATTGGAGCTGTTGCACAGATTACAATAAGCGCTGATGGTTCTCGGTATACCGCTTT
>JAZUKG010000115.1:0-1956 GCA_045643145.1 Lachnospiraceae bacterium
ATTTTCTACCAGATTCTTGAAGAAGGCGAAGGCGATAAGTGCGGACCTGGAAAGTATGTAGGTGTTGATTACACAGGTATGCTTCTTGATGGCACCGTTTTTGATACGTCAGAAGGACGCGGAGCGCTTGAGTTCAACACAGCTCTTGGACAGATGATTCCAGGCTTTGACATCATGGTTCAGGATATGAAACTTGGTGAATCACGCCGTATGATTCTGCCACCAGAATATGCCTATGGAGAACAGGGTTATCCTGGAGTTATTCCTGGAAATGCGTATCTGATATTTGATGTAAAACTTCTGACAGTTAATTAATTTCTTAAATCAGAGTCGTAAAAGCAAAGACCCGGGCTGTATGGCACCGGGTCTTTTTTTATATTGGGTTGGTAAATAAAAAGACCGCTAAAGGAGGAGAAAAGCGGTCTTTTTTAAAACTTATTGCTGCTGATGTGAATATAGACATTATAGTAAAAAATGTCAATGCAGTTTTCGCAAACATTGCAGTTTTTTGCAAAACATTACATTTTGTTCACTATTTTGTGTTGTTGAAAAGTCTCCTTTTTATGTGTATCTTATAATTAAGGGTTGAACAGATTCTTATCAACAAATGGGGGCAGTATGAAAATCGGACTTATTGGCGCCATGGATGTGGAAGTCCAGTTTATCAGGGGAAAACTTACAAAACCTGTGGAAACGGTTATATCCGGCGTTCACTTTTTTGAAGGAGAACTCTACGGAAAGCAGGTTGTTGTTACCCAGAGCGGTGTTGGAAAAGTAAATGCTGCCTTATGTACAGAAATATTGATTTATAAGTTCAATGTGACCCATGTCATTAATACAGGTATAGCCGGGGGTTTAGACACAAGGCTTTCTGTAATGGATACCGTTGTTTCTACAGACGCGGTACATCATGATATGGATGCAGTTGCTTTCGGATATGCGCCATGCCAGGTACCTGGAATTGATACGGTTGCTTTCCCAGCAGATGAAATGCTTGTGAAAGCTGTTGAAACAGCATATCAGAAAGGAAAAGACGAAGGAAAACTCAAACATAAGGTTATCCGTGGCAGAATCGCATCTGGTGATGTATTTGTAAGCTCAGCTGACAAAAAGAAAGAGATTATAAAATTATGCGAAGCTGCCTGTTGTGAAATGGAGGGAGCAGCGGTTGCCCAAGTCTGTTACCTCAATAAAGTGCCATATGCTATTGTCCGTTGCATATCTGATCTCGCTGAACATACTGATGAAGTATACCGGGAAGAAGAGGCAGCAGCGGAAAGCTCATACATTACAGATAAACTTATAGAGGTATTATAAATGATAGCAGAACTCTCAAATGGAAAGAATTACAAGGTTGACAGTTTCAACCTTGATCATACAAAAGTAAAGGCACCGTATGTGCGTCAGGCTGCGGAAAAAGAAGGACCTAAAGGCGATATCGTCACCAAATTTGACGTTCGTTTTACACAGCCAAATGTTGAATATCTGCCACAAGCCGGACTTCATACACTGGAGCATCTTATAGCGGAATATATCAGAGATGAGATTGATGGCGTCATTGATTTTTCACCAATGGGATGCAGGACAGGCTTTTATCTTACCGTTTTCGGAAAGCAGGAAGAAAAGGATATCGCTGACAAGATGGTAAATGTGCTCACAAAAGTTGCTGCCTGGCCAGATGATAAGCCGATTCCAGGTGCTGCTCCAAAAGAATGCGGTAATTACAGGGAACATGATCTTGCAACAGCCAAGGAATGGGCTGCTAAATGGATAAAGGGAATAGCCGAAAAAGGCTATAAATGCTATTGATAACAGGTAGGAAACCGAACGAGTGTTAGGCAAGCTTAAGGAAAATGCAACTTCGATACTGCCGATAGCGGCAATTGTGCTCCTTCTGGATTTTACTGTAACGCCTCTTGGTGCAACGATGACTTTCCAGTTCCTTTTTGGAACGGT